>JAKLKA010000027.1 GCA_023150915.1 Polyangiaceae bacterium | reverse complement strand
GGCGGTGCGAGTGGCGCGGGCGGTGCGAGTGGCGCGGGTGGCGCGGGCGGCAGCGGCGGCGCGGGCGGCAGTAGCGGTGCGGGCGGCGGCAGCGGCGGTGCGGGCGGCGGCAGCGGCGGCGTGCCGTCGGGGTGCGGCGCCAACCCGACGGCGACGCTCTTGCTGCACACCACGCTCGACAACGCCGGGTCGATCATCACCCCGGCGTTCATCAAGAGCGGCGGCACCGGACATGCCTCTGGAACCTACGTGTCGGGGATCTGCGGCAACGCGCTGGTGGTGGACCAGTCCGGCGACTGCGCCAAGTACGGGGCCGACCAGAACATCAATCCGAAGCTGGGCACCATCGACTTCTTCGTCCGACCGAACTTCGAGAAGGACGACGGCAAGGCCCACCGCCTGTTCGCGTTGACAGGGACGTACATGCAGCTCACCAAGACCGCCGCGCCCGAGAACTCACTGACCTTCGGCGTGGCCGGAACGCCGGTCGTGTCCGTCTCGTCTGCCAACCTCACCTTCGTAAAAGGCACGTGGACACGCGTGACCCTCACCTGGTCCGAGAACAGCGGGCAGCTCACCGGCACCGTCTACCTGGACGGCGTGCAGACGGCGCAAAAGACTGCCGCTTTCCCCAGCGCGAGCCCGCCGAACCCGATGTACCTCTACGTCGGCAACCTGGCCTGCAACAGCGCCGACCACGGCATGGCCGATTTCGACGACTTCAAGATCTACGAGAAGGTCGTTCCGCCAAGCTGAGCTCACGGCGTGACGGTGAGCTGAACCCCGTCGTATTTCACGGCCCCGCCCACCTTCACGCTGAACGACAGCGAGCCGGGTTTCTGCCCCACCTCCAGGTCGCAGCTCGCGAGGCCCTTGTCGTCGGTCAGCACCACGTCGCCCTTGCAGCGCACGCCGGGCGGCCCGTCGATGCGCACGCCGATCCCGGGCAGGGCCGAGCCGACGTAGGGTCCGGCCTGGTTGACCACGCGGATCTGGACCGCGCCGGGCAGCGTGCTGCCGGCCTTCGCGCTGCCCACGTTCTTCAGCTCGGGGGCTTCGAGCACGGCCAGCGGCATGGTCGGCGCCCCCGTGCCGGTGTCGCAGGTGGTCATCCCGAGCTCGGTGCTGGCCGCGCCCGCGGTGACCGTGACCTTCTGCTTGGTGAACGACACGTTCGGCGGGACATAGTTGCCGATGAAGGTGTTCTCGCTCCGCCCGTTCGCGTCGGTGACGGTCTCGAGCTTGCCGATGCTCGCCCAGCCGTCCGTGATCTTCCACGCCAGGGTGACCCCGGCGGCCGGCACGCCGCCGGCGAGCGCCCGAAGCACCATGGGCTCGCCGGCGGGGTACATCTCCGGCACCATCTGGTAGTTGCCCGACACGACCTCCAGGGTCAGATCGCCGCTCGCCCCACCGCTGCCGGGCGCTCCGCCGAGCGGGGGCGAGCCCGCCGCGCCGCCCCCCGCGCCGCCTGCGCCGGCCGAACCCCCGATCGCCGTTCCGCCCCCGCCGCCACTGGTGCTGCCGCCGGGTGAGATCGACCCGCCGGCTCCGCCGCCGCTGGTGCCGCCGCCCCCGTCCGGGCCGCCGCCTGCGCCGCCCCCACCGGCGCTGCCGCAGCCCGCGAGGGTGAACACACCCAGAAACACGATGCTTCTCATGAGCTCGCCGTGTCAGTGGCGGTGTGCCGCTCGGGCGGGCGGGTTTTTGTTGCTAGGCTTCGTGCCGTCATGACGCGCGCCGGGCTCTGGGGGTTCCTGTTCGTAGTGCTGTTCGCCGTGTCTGGGTGCGGCGCCGCCGCCAAAGAGGCAAGCGCCTCGCCGGGTCAGGCCAACTACGCGGCGTCGGGCGCCCGGGCCACCGCCGCCGATTCGGACGAGGTCGCGATCATGGAAGAGGCGCCCGCCGAGCCCATGGCCGCGCCAGCGCCACCGCCGGCCCGTGCCCCGGCTGCCGACATGCCCGCGGGCGGCGCAGCCGGGCCGCCGCCGGTCGCCAAGGCCCGCCCCGAGCCGGTGGCGCACGAGCGCGAGGCCAAGCCCTCGGGCGGGTCACCGTCGCCCGCGCCGACGCCCGCCAAGAGTGCCCTGGCGTCCCAGCTCTTGATCTACACCGCCAACGTTCGCGTGCGCGTGCAAGAGGTCCCCAAGGCCATCGACGCCGTCGAGAAGCTCGCCAAAGAGCGCGGCGGCTACCTGGTGCTGCGCGAAGACAACCAGATCACCGTGCGGGTGCCGAGCGCGAAGTTCGACGCCACGCTCGACGAGCTGGTGAAGCTCGGCGAAGTAGTCCACCGCAACGTCAGCATCGAAGACGTCACCGATCTCTACTTCGACATGCAAATCCGCATGAAGAACCTCGAGGTGGTGAAGAAGCGGCTGGAAGAGCTGCTCGAGAAGGCGAAGACCGTCGAAGAATCGCTGGCGGTCCAGCGTCAGATCGAGCGCGTGACCATCGAGCTCGAGCGGTTGCGCGGCAAGCTGAAGTTGATCGCCGAGCTGGTGCTGTTCTCGACCATCACCGTGGTGTTCGAGCCGAAATCGACCGAGCAGATCGACTCGAAGGTGCGCCTGCCGTTCCCCTGGATGGATCGCCTGGGCCTGGGCGATCTACTGCGGCTCTGACGCCGCACGCAGCACGTAGTCCATGCGGTCGTGACCCCAGAACAGATCGCCGGCCACCGCGAAGGTGGGCACCCCGAAGATGCCCAGCGCCACCGCAGCGTCGGTGCGGGTCTTGAGCTCGGCCTTCACCTCAGGGTCGTCCAGGCCGTCGGCCACCGCGCCGAGCCCCAGCCCGCGCGCGAGCTCGGCCACCACTGCCTTGCTCGAGAGGTCACGGCCCTCGGCCCAGGCCGCCCGGAACAGCGCCGGGTGCAGCACGTCCAGGCTGCCGTCGCGCTCGGCCGAGAGCGCAGCGCGCAGCGCGTACAGGCCGTTGATGGGAAAGACCGGCGGCGGCGTGAAGCGCACGCCCTCGTGCGCCATGCAGCGCGACAGATCGCGGGCGATGTACGAGAGCTTCGTGGGACTGTACGGCACCCCCTGCGAAAACGACTCGAGGCCCCGAATGTAGATGGGTCGCAGCGTCAGCGGGACACCGGGCAACCGCCGGGCCACGATCTCGCTGGCGAGGTAGGCCCAGGGGCTCGCGTAGTCGAAGTACATCTCCACGGGCAGCATCGGGCCCGAGGGTACGGGGCGGTTCGGATCTTCGCAACGGAGCGGTTCGGGTTGCCCACCCCCCGTTCGTGCTCGGCGGCTCTGCCGCCTGCGCGCGGCCGACCCCTCCCCGGCGCTCGCTCCGCTTGATCCGATGACGTCGCCCGGCGCGGCAACGAAGGCGGCCTGCGGCGGTTTGGTAGCGGCTGCGCCGATTACCTGGTCACCCCGCCTCGTCCGGTCCGATGTCGAAGCCGCTGCCCATCGGGCGGGTCTGCCCGTCCATGTCCTTGCTCGGCGCCTCGTTGTTCGTGCTCTTGTCGATGCACGGCGAGCCCGCCTTCAGGTGGTACTTGTTGGCGCTGTCCACCATCGGGTCACCCTGCTGGCTTGCCTTGGCCGAGCACTTGGCAGACAGGCCGGTGTCCACTGCGGCGGCGGTGGAATAGGTCTGCGCGTTCGCGCCGTCGTACATCGAGTAGAGGCAGGGGGTGGTGGGCGAGCCCGCGAGCGCGAACCAGTTGTACTCGAAGGCCTCGGGGTGCATCTGCTTGCCGCTCGGCGCGGTCTCGAACACCCCGCAGCGGTTCTGCGCCACGCCCATGTCCAAGATGTTGCCGCGAATGCGCCCCGTCTTGCCCTTGAAGCCGCAGCTGGTGCAGGCCCCGATCTCCAGGCTCAGCGCCGAGCTCTTCGAGCCCCCCGCGGTGCTCCCGGCGCCGTTCAGGTAGTTCGAGTGGACCACCACGCTTCCGGCCTGTTTCTCGGCCTCGCCCAGGTGCAGCGCCGAGCTGGTCGGCGCGTCGGCCCCGAACACCACGTTGTTGGTGATGGTACCCGTGCAGCTCTCGCACGCGATCCCCCCGCAGCGCCCGCTGCCGTTGCACTTCGCGGTCCAGCCCGGCAGGTTGACCCGATTCCGGTCGATGGTCGCAGTGCCGGCGCCGCCGATGCCGAATGCCCACGCGGCCGCCGACGACCCCGCGCTCACGTCGTTGCCCACGATCTTGGTGTTCGATCCCGAGTTTTCGAACGCAATGCCGGCGCTTCCCGCGTTGCCGGTGCCGCCCACGACGGCGTTGTTCAGGATTTCGGCGTTGCTGACCTTGGTTTGCCCGGGCCGATTGGCCATCAAGATGCCGTGGGCCCACTCGGACTTTCCGCCCGCGATGGTGTTGGCCATGATCAGTGGTCCGAGCGCGTCGCTGGTCCACGCGATGAAGATCGCGGCCGAACGGCCCTGCGGCCACCCGCCCGTAGCGTCGGGCGCGTCCAGCTTGCAGTTGGCGATGGTCGGGCTGCCGCCGTCGAGCATCACGGCCGTCGAGCCGAAGCTGCCGCCGGGGGGGCTTCCGTCTTTGCCCTCCAGGGTCAGCTTCTCGAGCAGCGTGCCGCGTGTGATGGTGTGCCCGGCCAGCGTGCCTTCGTAGTCCACTGCCTCGATGACGCTCTCGAACTGGGTCGGATCCGAAGCCCAGGTGCAGTTGCTGGTGCTGTCGCACTGGTGCCCGCCGATCAGGCTGATGCCTTCGGTCAGTGTCACCTTCTCGGTGTTGTAGGTGCCCTGCGCGATGAACACCTCGATCTTGGCGTTGGGCGCGCCAAACCCCTGGCGAATGGCGTTCGCGTTGGCGATGCCCTTCATGATGGTCTTCACGGGCTTGGCCTTGGTGCCGGGGTTCTTGTCGTCGCCCGCCTTCACCGAGACGAAGGCACCCATCCCGTTGCACGCGTCGTCTGCCCCGTTCTTGCAGTCGTTGTCCTTGGTGTCGCCGCAGATCTCCTTCGCGCCCAGCTTCACGGTCGGGTCGGCGTCGTCGCAATCGCCGGCGCAGGTGGTCTGCCCGTCGTTGTCGCCGTCCGTGCAGCCGCCGTCGGCGCCCCCGGTTCCGCCCGAGCCCGCGCTGCCGCCCGAGCCCGCGCTGCCGCCCGAGCCCGCGCTGCCGCCGCTGCCCGCGGCGCCGCCGACCCCGCCGGTCGTCGAGCCGCCGGTGCCGCCGGTGCCGCCGGTGGTGGCGCCCCCCGAGCTGGCCCCGCCGGTGCCGGTGGCCGCGAATTCCTCGCCGCCGCAAGCGACCGCGACCAGCGCCCCGAGCCCCAGCGTCCACCCCGAGAAGTAAGCGCGCATCCGAACTCTCCTGGACCGGACCAGAGACGATCCGAGCCCAAGATAGATTATCACGGAGCCCTGCCGGTTGCCTCCGGCGAGCGGCCCGGCGCATGCTGCGCAGGCGCGCATGTCGGACTTGAAGAAAGCCGCGGAAGAGCTCGGCGCGTCGGCGGCGCTGTCTCAGGCCCGGCGCGTCGCCGGGCGCGCGCTCGAGGACGCGTTTTCTACGGATGAAGAGCGCGAGGCCCGCGAGGCCCGCGAGGCCGAAGAGCAGAAGAAGAAGCGCCGCAAGCTGATGCTCTATGGCGTGGTGGGGCTCTTCCTCGTGCTGGGTGCGGTCGGCCTGGTGCTCAACTACTGGCCGTACTTCCTGCTGGCCGGGGTGGTCGGTCTGCTCGGGCTGTATGGGCGGCATCGCTGGCGCAAGCGCCGCGCCCCGAAGCAAAGCTCCGTCGCTTCCAAGAAGGCGCCCGAGCGTCTGGCACCGAAGGCCCGGGTGCAGCCCGCCATCAAGGCTCTGGAGCCAGACAGCTCGGTCGATGACGAGCTGGCCGAGCTCAAGTCACGCCTGCAGAAGTGACGGTCGGCGCCGGCGCGTCGCGGGCTAACCCCCCTTGATCAGCCCCACCAGCTTCAGCGCTTCTGCCTCGTTCTGCGGAATCATGACCTCCACGATGGCCGCGCTCTGGCGCTCCACGGCGCTGCCGCGCTTCTGACGCAGCACTGCCAGGAATTTCTTGGCCTCGTCTTCGTCGTCGAAGCGATAGATGGTGATCGCTCCCTTGTCGGTGCCACGGCTGATCTCCAGCGCCGACGACGTGAACGTGCCTTCGATGTTCTTGATCGGCTCGCTTGCCAGCTTCCAGCCGGCGGGTGCAATGCGCTTCGAGATGATGGTGGGGCCGATGCCGTCGAAGCCCTTGCCGCTGCGCGCCCCGAGCTCGGTCGACTCGCCACCGGCGGGCGGGGCGGGTGCGCTCACCGGCGCCGCACCAGCGCCCGGTGCAGCCGGGGCCCCGCGCAAGAAGAACACGGCGCCGCCTGCGGCCAGCACCACGAACAAGCCCAGCACCACGAAGCCGGCGAAGAGCGCCAGGGCCACGCTGTTGCCCGATTGCTGCGACTGCGGGGCCAAGGTGGTGACCTGCACGCCATTCGCGGTCTGAAGCGGCTGCGGGTAGACCGGCGACAGCGGCGTGGGTGGCGGCTGCGAGCCCTGGGCGTTCAGCGTCGCGGCCATGGCCGACGCGGGCACGCTCGGGCCAGAGACCCCGGCGATCCGCTCCAGGTCCATCAGCATGTCGGCGGCGGTGCGATAGCGCAGGGCCACCGACTTCTGGGTGGCGCGTTGGACCACGCCCCCCAGAGGGCCCGAGAGCACTTCCGCGGGCAGCGCCAGCGGCTCGGCCGACGAGTGGGTCCAGAGCACCTCGGCCAGCGACCGGCCCTGCACCACCACCCGGCCCGACAAGAGCTCGGCCAGGGTGAGCCCCAGCGCGTACAGATCGGCGCCGGCACCCACCGGCTCGTTCTTCACCTGCTCGGGGGACATGTACGCCGGCGTGCCCAGGGGCGAGGCCCCGATGGTCATCGGGGCGCTGTCGCCGCGTGTGTCTTTCGCAATGCCGAAGTCCAGCACCTTGACGAAGTCGCGCTCGCCGGGGAAGTCGGTGAGCACCACGTTCGCGGGCTTGATGTCGCGGTGCACGATCCCGGTGGCGTGTGCCTCCATCAACGCCTTCAGGATCTGCCGCGTGACGTGCGCCGCTCGCGCCGGGGGCATGGGCCCTTCGGCCGCCAGCACCGCGTCCAGCGGGCGCCCTTCCAGGAATTCCCAAACGATGAACGGCAAGCCGCGCTCGGTGGTGCCGAAGTCGTAGACCCGCACCGTGTTCGGGCTCTTCAGCTGCTGCGCCAGCTCGGCCTCGTGGCGGAAGCGCTCGAGAGCGCCCTCGGTCACCACCAGGCCCGCGTGCAGCACCTTGAGCGCCACGGCGCGATTCAGGTTCAGCTGTGTGGCGCGATACACGGCGCCAAACCCGCCACCGCCCAGCACCGCGTCGATGCGATAGCGGCCCCCCACGACTTCGCCAACCACCATGCTCACCCGGGCATTGTGGTGCGGCCGGCCGGCGCCCGCTAGTGCGCCCGCGCGCGTGGCCGCGCGAAGCCCGCGACACGCCCCGCGCAATGTGTCATTCTCCGGCTCCCGTGCGGCTCCTGTACATCGCGCCAGAAGTGGCGCCATTCGCCAAGACGGGGGGGCTCGCAGACGTGCTGGGCGCGTTGCCGCGCCAGATGCACCGGCTGGGGCACGACGTGCGCGTGTTCTTGCCGGCCTATTCCCAGATCGACCGGCGCAAGTACCGCCTGCGGCCGGTGCCCGGCCTCGGCCCGGTACGCATCCAGCTCGGGCCGCGGCGCTTCACCGTGGGCATTGCCAGCGCGCTTCAACCCGGCACCGACCTCGAGGTGTTCTTCGTCTACAGCCCCGAGCTGTTCTCGCGCGCCAGCATCTACACCGCCGACGGCGACGAGCACCTGCGCTTTCTGGTGCTGTCGTACGCCGCGCTCGAGGCCTGCCGCCAGATGCGCTTCGCGCCGGACGTGGTCCACTGCCACGACTGGCAGACCGCGCTCGTGCCGCTGGCGCTGAAGACCAGCTACGCCCGCGATCCGGTGCTGTCACGCGCGCGCACGCTGCTCACCATCCACAACCTGCAGTACCAAGGCACCTTCCCCGCGCACGTGCTGCCCGAGACCGGGCTCGGGCGCGCGGCCCACCTGTTTCACCAAGACTATTTGAAGCAAGGGCACCTCAGCTTCCTCTTGCACGGTGTGCTCTACGCCGACGGCATCACCACGGTCAGCCCCAGCTACTCGCGAGAGATCCAGACGCCCGAGCACGGCGCGGGGCTCGACCCCTTCTTGCGCATGCGCAGCTCGACCATCGTCGGCATCTTGAACGGCGTGGACTACGACGAGTGGAACCCCGAGAACGATCCGCTCATTCCCCACGCGTACGGCCACACCAACCTGGCCGGCAAAGAGCGGAACAAGGCGGTGTTGCTCGAGAAGCTGGGCCTGCCCTACCACCGCGGCACGCCGGTGCTCGGCTCGGTGACGCGCATGGTCGGGCAGAAGGGCCTCGACCTGCTCGCCGGCGTGCTGGGCCGCCTCTTGCGCCGCCATGCCTTTCAGTTCGTGGCGCTGGGCAGCGGCGAGCACCACCTGGAAGAGATGTATGCCGCGCTCCAGCGCACGTTCCCCCGGCAGGTGTGCTTCTACCGCGGCTACAACAACGAGCTGGCTCACCTGATCGAGGCGGGCGCCGACATGTTCGTGATGCCCTCGCGCTACGAGCCGTGCGGGCTGAACCAGCTGTACAGCCTGCGTTACGGCACCGTGCCCATCGTGCACAAGACCGGCGGCCTGCGCGACACGGTGCAGCTGTTCGACCCCCGTACGGGTCGCGGCACCGGGTTCCCCTTCGAGAACCACGACGCTCAGGGCCTCACCTGGGGCATCGAGACCGCGCTCGCGCACTATCGCGACTCGGCCACCTGGCGAAAGATCATGCAAAGCGGCATGGCCCAGAACTTCTCGTGGGCCGTGCAAGCCAAGAAATACGACGAGCTCTACCAGCGGCTCGTCGCAATGTGAGCCAGGGCGCTTGCCCGCGCCCGGGCCTTCGTGAAAGAAACCGCCATGCACGTCGTCTTCATCGAGCCCCGTTTCCCCGGCAACCAGAAGCTCTTCGTGCGGGCGCTCGCCGAAGTGGGGGCCACCGTCACCGCCATTGGCGAGGGCAGCAAGGGCTCACTGGACGACGATCTCAAGCGCTGGCTCTTGCATTATGAAGAGGTCAGCTCGGTGTGCGACGAGGGCGCCGTGCTCGACGCCCTGCGCTTCATCCAGCGCCGCGCCCACGTCGACCGGCTCGAGGCCACGGTCGAGGCGCACATCATGCCGATCGCGAAAGTGCGTGAGGCCGCCGGCATCCCGGGCACCTCGGTGCGGACCGCCTTCCTGTGTCGCGACAAGCCGGCGATGAAAGAAGTGCTGCGCCAGGGCGGCGTGCCCTGTGCCGCGTCGACCGGGGCGCAAAGCGCCGCCGAGGTGCGCGAGTTCGTCGAGCGGGTCGGCTTCCCGGTGATCTTGAAGCCCCGAGACGCCGCCGGTGCATCGGGCGCCATCCGGGCCGACAGCCTGGCCGATCTCGGCAAGGCGCTGGGGGCCTTCGGGCTGGGCCAGCCGGGCCGCTCGGTGGCCGTCGAAGAGTTCATCGAGGGTCACGAGGGCTTCTTCGACACGCTCTGCATCGACGGTCGCGTGGTGCACGAGTTCGCCACGCACTACTACCCCAACGTGCTCGAGGCCATGCGCAAGCGCTGGATCTCGCCGCAGTTCGTGGCCACCAATCGCATCGACAGCGCGCCCGGTTACGACGACGTCAAGCGGATGGGGCGCAAGGTGATCGAGCTGCTGGGTATCGGCACCTCGGCCACCCACATGGAGTGGTTCTTCGGTCCGAAGGGGCTCAAGTTCTCCGAGATCGGCTGCCGCCCCCCGGGCGTGCGCGCCTGGGATCTGTACAACGTCGGCAACGACATGGATCTGTACCGCGAGTGGGCCGCCTGTGTGTGCCACGGTCGGCCCAGCCAGCGCGCGTCGCGGCGGCTGGCCGCGGGCATCATCGCGCTGCGCCCCAGCCAAGACGGTCGCATCAGCGGGTACGACGGGCTCGACGCCATCGGCAAGTCGTTCGGGCCGCACATCATCGACGCCCACACGCCGCCGCCGGGCACCCCCACCCAGCCGGTCGAAGCGGGGTACATGGCCAACGCCTGGATCCGCATGAAGCACGAGAACTACGACGAGCTCCGCCGTATGCTGGACATCGTCGGTCAGACCGTGAAGGTGTGGGCGAGCTGAGCGTGTCTACCGTCGTGCTTCTCGGCCCGCAGCAGCCCACGCCCGACGTCGGCGCGGCGCTGGCCCTGGCCCACGTGAAGGGCCCGGTGGCGCTGGTCACCGCGGGCTGGCAAGAGCGCGAGAGCGACGACCAAGCCCTGGTCGAGAGCCTGGGCATGAAGGCGGTGAACCTGACCCTGCACGCCCGGTCGGAACAGGTGTTTGCCGAAGACAAGCCCTTCGCCGCCGCGCACAAGGCCAAGCAGGGGCGCCTCCGGCTGGTGAACGATTTCTATCGCATCCGTCTCGACCACGAGTTCGAGGCTGCGCGCTCCATCTCCGTGCGGCACGTCGACCCCGAGCTCTTGGCCGAAGAGCAGATCGAGTCGGTCGAGGCGCTGAAGCAGCTCGATCGCGACCACCTCGAGCGCTGTCAGATCAAGCACGACGAGCTTGCCGATCGCTGGCGCCCCTTCGAGCGCCCCGCCATCGCCAGGCACCGCAAAGAGCTGGCGGCGATCTTGGACGACGTCGAGGCGGTCGTGGTCATGGGCGGCCACGTGGTCTCGCTCTTGAACCGCATGAAGCTGTTCGGCCTGGTGGGCCTGTGCAAGAACCAGCGCTGGTTCGCGGCGGCGGCGGGCGCCATGGTGCTCACCGAGCGCATCTTCTTGTTCCACGACTTCCCGCCCCACGGCACCGGCATCGCCGAGGTGCTGGACCGCGGCTTCGGGTTGGTGCGCGACCTGGTGGTGCTGCCCGACTTCCGTCATCGCATCGACTCGGGCGACCGGGCTGGCATCTCGCGCTTCGTTCAGCGCATCGCCCCAGCCACCTGCGTGGCCATGGACGTCGGCGCGCGCGTCCACGTCGAAGGCGGGCAGGTGCGCCACGCCCTGTGCCACCGCCTCGACGCCGACGGCTTCATCGAAGAGCGGTGGACCGGATGAGCGCACGTGCCATCGACGAGCTGGCGGCGGGGCCCCGCACCAAGGCGGCCGTGGACGCGTTCTTCGCCGGGCGGGCGTTCCCCATCGTCGACGGCCCGGCCATCACCTTCGTGTTCCGCGGCGAGGCCGAGGCCATCCACCTCAAGCACTGGGTGTTCGGTCTGCCGTCGTCCCAGCAGCTGGCCCGCATCGAAGGCACCGACGTGTGGCACCTGACCCTCGAGCTGCCGCCCCGATCGCGGGTCGAATACAAGCTCGAGGTGGTGCGCGGGGGCCACGGCGAGTGGATGCAAGATCCCCTCAACCCGCACAAGGCGCGGGACCCGTTCGGCGCCAACTCGGTGGCCCACGGCGAGGGCTACGAGGTCCCGTCGTGGATCCACCCCGACCCCGAGTCGCGGCCGGGCAAGATCGACGAGCTCTGGCTCGACACCAAGACCTTCGGCCGCCGGCGCCTCGAGATCTACCTGCCGGCGCGCTTTCGTCGCACGCGTCGCTACCCGCTCTTGGTGGTGCACGACGGCCACGACTATCTGCGCTACGCCGCCCTCGGCACGGTCCTCGACAACTTGATGCACCGGCTCGAGATCCCCGACATGATCGTGGCGCTCACCAGCTCGCCCGATCGGCTGGTCGAGTACGCGAACGACGAGCGGCACGCAGCCTTCATCGTGGACGACGTGGTGCCCCAGCTCGAACGCGCCCTGCCCATCGACGGCCGCCCGCAGTCCCGCTGCCTGATGGGCGCCAGCTTCGGCGCGGTGGCGTCGCTCTCCACCGCCCTCCGGCGCCCGGGCTTCTTCGGTCGGCTGCTGCTGCAGTCGGGCTCGTTCGCGTTCACCGACATCGGCGACCGCAACCACCGCGGGCCGCTCTTCGATCCGGTGGTCGCGTTCGTCAACCAGCTGCGCGCCCGGCCCATCGCCATGTCCGAGCGCATCTTCATCAGCTGCGGCATGTACGAGTCGCTGATCTACGAGAACCGCTCCCTTGCCCCGGTGCTCGAGGCCACCGGCATGGACGTGCGCTATGTCGAGGCCCGCGACGGCCACAACTGGGAGAACTGGCGCGATCGGCTGCGCGAGGGGCTCTCGTGGCTGTTCCCCGGGCCCTTCTTGTTCGTCTACGAGTGATTGGTCCGTCGGCGGTTTTCCGGCAATTCGCCGACGGTGCTCGCACGGCGGCGGGTGCCCCCGGACGGGTCGCTCTTCCTCCTCGGACCCCGCGGGGTCGGGAAGACCCCCTGGGTTCTCCGGCATGGGCCCGCGCCCTCACATCCGCCGCTGCCTGAGCGCGGACACTCGCGCCAGCGCCGGGTAGTCGCGGTCCCGGTGCGCGTCGCTCACGATGGGTCGCATCTCCGGCGGTGCCGCGGCGCCGGACCGGTCGGCTCGGCCGGGCCCTGCCGCGCCACCCCGCGAAACCCGCGCGCCGGGGCGGCCTTGGAATTGTGGCTTTCGCCGGGGGAAGATGAAGGATAGGGAAGCCCCCGCCCATGGCCCAAGTCACCCGCAACATCGGCCTCTCGCTCGGCGCCGACATCTGTTGGCCCATCTGTTACGAAGAGATCGTGAAACAGCTCGACCTTGCCATCGAGTGGCAAGGCGATCAGGTCGGCGTGGCAGTCGATCGCGTCACCATCGAGCCCTACGATCTGCGCCAGCCTTGTCGCTACGACGTGGTGCTCGATCGGCTCACGCACTGGTTTCACACCAGCCGTGAGTGGATCAAGAAGGCGATCGTGATGGACGGCCTGTACGTGCTCAACAACCCCTGGGCCGTGCAGTCGATGGAGAAGCAGACCACCTACTGCGCCATGATGCACCTGGGCATGCCCATCCCCGAGACTTGGATGGTGCCCCCCAAGAGCTACGAGCCGCTGCCGGATCTGAAGCCCACGCTCCAGAGCTATGCCAAGTTGTTCGATCTGGGCAAGGTGGGGCAGGCCCTGGGCTACCCGATGTTCATGAAGCCGTACGACGGCGGCGGTTGGAAGTCGGTGAGTCGCATTCCCGACGAAGCCACGCTGCGCGCCCGTTATGAAGAGAGCGGCAAGCTGGTGATGCACCTGCAGAAGGCCGTGGAGCCGTTCGACCGCTTCGTGCGCTGCATCGGCCTTGGGCCCCAGACCCACATCGTGCGGTACGACCCCAGCGTGCCCCTGCACGATCGCTACACCATGGATCGCGAGGCAGAGTTCCTGTCCGCGGCAGATCAGAAGACGCTGCGCGACATCACCCTGACCATCAACGCCTTCTTCGGGTGGGACTTCAACTCGTGCGAGTCACTGAGCAAAGAGGGCGTCTGGTACCCCATCGACTTCGCGAACCCGTGCCCCGACTCGCAGGTCACGTCGCTGCACTATCACTTCCCTTGGCTGGTCAAGGCCAAGATCCGCTGGAGCGTGTTCTGCGCCGTCACCCGGCGGCCGTTCCGCATGAACCTGGACTGGGCCCCGTTCTACGCCATCGCTGCCGAGGCCGACATGCCTTACCCGGACAAGCTGGCGGCCTACGCGCGGATCGCCGAACAGCGCTTCGAGACCGCGCGCTTCGAAGAGTTCTGCGAGAAGCACCTGCCGCACCTGGACCAGGTGGCGTGGGAGTTCTTCGGAACGCCCGTGGCGAAAGAGGCCTTCCGCAAGAAGACCGCCGCGCTCTACCCCGCTCACGAAGTGGAGCAGTTCACCGAGCTGTTCTGGCAGCGCGTGCAGAAGTGGCGCGCCGAAAGTCAGGTGGCAAAGTGAAGGCCGTCGAACGCTGGCGCTCGCCGTGCGTGCAGCGCGAGGTCACGCTGGTCCGGTGGGGCACCTTCGGCCAGCCGGTGCTGCTCTTCCCCACCGCCGGCGGCGACGCGGAAGAGATCGAGCGCTTTCACATGATCGACGTGCTTCGCCCGCTGATCGACGCTGGCAAGATCAAGGTCTATTCCTGCGACAGCGTGGCGGGGCAGGCCCTGCTCGGGCGCCACGGCTCGGCGCGCCACCAGATGTGGATGCAGAACCAGTTCCACCACTACGTGAAGTCCGAGGTGGTTCCGGCCATCCGCACCGACTGCAAGAGCCCCGAGATCGAGGTCTGGGCGGCGGGCTCTTCCATCGGGGCCCTGCACTCGGTGGCGATGGTGTGCCGCTTTCCGCACCTGTTTTCCAAGGCCATCGCCATGAGCGGGACCTACGACATCCGTAGGTTCTACGACGCACGGCTGGACGAGTTCACCGACGAGTTCTACGTCTCGTCGCCGATCCACTTCGTCCCCGGCCTGGCGGGGCGCCACCTGGACGTGCTTCGGACGCGCTTCATCTTGATGCCCACTGGCGAGGGCCGGGCGGAAGACATTGGCGAGTCGTGGGCCATGGCCGGCGTGCTGGGGCGGAAGGGCATTCCCAACCGGGTGGACCCGTGGGGCCGAGACTGGCACCACGACTGGGTGACTTGGCGCAAGATGCTGCCACAGTATCTTGCAGAGTGGACGAAGTGACGGGAGCCAGGCGGGGCCGAGCATGACGACCAACACCCGAGCACACAAGACGGTGGACACCGAGAGCGACGCGCAGCGCCGCCGGGAGTTCACCCATGCGATCTTGAACGATCTGCGCGCGCTCGAGCGCATGCTCAAAGAGGGGCTGTTCGAGAAGGGCGTGCGCCGCATCGGCGCCGAGCAAGAGATGTTCTTGATCGATCAGGCGTGGGCGCCGGCCGGCGGCGCCGTCGAGATCCTGAAGCGCCTGAACGACGACCACTTCACCACCGAGCTCGGCATGTTCCAGCTCGAGGCCAACTGCGACCCGCAGCCGCTCTCGGGCGACGGCCTGTCGCGCATGGAAAAGCAGCTGGACGAGCTGATGGAGAAGGCGCGCGCGGCCGCCGGTGAGCTCGGCATGCAGCCGGTCTTGATGGGCATCTTGCCCACCATGCGCAAGAGCGACCTGGGCCTGCACAACATGGTGCCCAGCCCGCGCTACATGGCGCTCAGCAAGGTGATGCACCAGCTGCGCGACGGCAAGTTCGAGATCTCGATCAAGGGGCTCGACGAGCTGATCATCGAGCACGACTCGGTGATGGTCGAGGCGTGCAACTCGAGCTTTCAGGTCCACTTCCAAGTCGACGCGGACGAGTTTGCCCGGCTCTACAACGTGGCGCAGCTCTTGGCCGGCCCGATGATGGCCATCAGCGCCAACTCGCCGCTCTTCTTCGGGCGGCGGCTGTGGGCCGAGACGCGCATCGCGCTCTTCCGCCAGGCGGTCGACACCCGCAGCCACACCTCGCACCTGCGCGAGAGCGAGGCGCGCGTCAGCTTTGGAACGCGCTGGGTGAAGCAGTCGATCACCGAGATCTTCCAGGAAGACATCGCGCGCTTTCGCACGTTGGTCGGCACCGATCTGGACGAAGACCCCATGGCGGTGCTCGACCGTGGCGAGATCCCCCAGCTGAAGGCGCTGCGCCTGCACAACGGCACCATCTATCGCTGGAATCGCCCCTGCTTCGGGGTGGCCGGTGGAAAGGCCCACCTGCGCATCGAGAACCGCGTCATGCCCGCGGGCCCCAGCGTGCTGGACGAGGTGGCGAACGGCGCATTCTGGTTCGGTCTGATGGCCGAGCTCGCCGCGCGGGGGCTCGAAGCCGACAAGCGCATCGAGTTCGACATTGCCGGCGCGAACTTCTACACCGCCGCCCGCGAGGGGCTCGGCGCCACGTTCAGCTGGCTGGGCGGGAAAGACATCGCCGCGGTGCACCTGATCCTCGACAAGCTGATGCCGGCGGCCGAGGCCGGCCTTCGCCGCCAGAAGGTGAAAGAGGCGGACATCAAGCGCTACCTGGGGGTGATCGATCAGCGCGTGAAGACCACCCGCACCGGCGCGCGCTGGCAGCTTTCGTCGTGGAACGCGCTCAAAGACAAGGGCACACCGGGCGAGAAGGCGAACGCGCTGGTGGCCGCCACGGTCAAGCGCCAGCTCACCCGCCGGCCGGTCCACGAGTGGGAGCGGGCTCGCTTGGACGAGGCCGCGGCATCGCACCACAACTACTTGAAGGTGGATCAGTACATGACCACCGACCTGTTCACGGTGCACGAGGACGACCCGGTCGAGATGGTCACCATCTTGATGGACTGGGAGCGCCTGCGGCACATTCCGGTCGAGGACAAGGACCACCGCTTGCGCGGGCTGGTGAGCTATCGCGCGCTCTTGCGCCTGCTGGCTGCCGGCGGCTCTACCAAAGACACCCCGGTGTCGAAGGTGATGCGGCGCGACGTGAAGACCGTGACGCCCGAGACCGACACGCTCGAGGCGCTGAAGCTGATGCAGCGCTATCGCGTCGGGTGCCTGCCGGTGGTGCAGAACGAGCGGCTGGTGGGCGTGGTCTCGACCGAAGACTTCTTGCCCATTGCCCACAAGCTGATCGAGCAGAAGCTGGGCCTGGGCCCGGTGCGCGAGCCCGAGCTGAAGAGCTTCGTGGACGCCGGCAGCCTGCTCGGCCCGAGCCAAGAGGACGACCTTTGACCCCGCGCCAGATCAACCGCCTGGCTTCGAGCACGCCGGGGCCCACGTTGATCATCGTGGGCGGTCTGCACGGCAACGAGCCGGCGGGGATGGAAGCCGCGCGCATCGTGCTGTCGCGGCTGCGTCACGACAAGACGCCGCACGTGGGTGAAGTGGTCGCGCTGGCGGGGAACCTGCGAGCGTTGGTGGCACGCCGGCGCTATCTGGATCGCGATCTGAACCGCCAGTGGACGGAAGAGCGCGTGGCCGAAGCCCGACAGGCCGTGGCCGCCGCCACCGACGATCCGGCCGAGGCCGAGCTGCACGAGACCGTGGAGCTGGCTGACGCCATCGAGACCATCATGGCCCGGGCGCGGGGGCCGGTGTTCGTCCTCGATCTGCACACCACGTCGTCCGAGGGCACACCCTTCGGAGTGGTCGGCCCCACACCCGAGCACCGCGCGTTCGCGGCGCACTTCGCGCTGCCCTGCATGGTGGGGCTCGAGACCCAGCTGCCCGGCGTGCTCACCAGCTATCTGGGCCGGCGCGGCTGCGTCACCTTCGCCGTCGAGGGCGGGCAGCACGACAGCGCCAAGGCGCGCGACCACCTGGTGGCGGCGGTGACGGTGGCGCTGGTGGCGAGCGGCGTGTTCCAGAAGCACGCCTTGCCCGACTACGACGCGCAGAGCCTGGTGCTCGAGCACGCGCGGGGCAGCCTGCCCAAGCTGATCGAGGTCTTGTCGCGTCACGCCATCGCGCCGGATCACGACTTCGAGATGGCGCCCGGCTTCTCGACCATTCACCCCACGCCGGCAGGCACGCTCATCGCACGCGACCGCAGCGGTGAGATCCGCGCCTCGAACGACTGCCTGGTGCTCTTGCCGCTGTACCAGGCGCAAGGCGCCGACGGGTTCTTCGTGGGCCGCGCGCTGGACTGAAGGCCATGTTGCGTCGGGGGTGGGTGTCGCTGGTGCTCGCGTCGTGCTCGCGCCCTGCGGCGGGGCCGCCGCCCCCGCCGGCGCCCACCAAGATCGAGATCCCTGGGCCCAACGCCAGCGCCGACCCCGACCCCAGCCCCGCCGTCGCGGCGCCGGTGGTGCCCGAGGTGCGCGAGCCGGCGAACGCCGCGTGTCGCATCGCCGAAAAGGCGTGGTCGGTCGGCGCGCTGCGCCTCACCGAGGGGGGGGCGTCGTTCGGCCAGGCGGTGTCCGCGCCCACCACGCTGGTGATGCCGGCGGGCCAACCGCGGGCGCCCACGGCGGTGCTCGAAGACGCCATGGTGATCGTGCGCGCCCGCATCGACCCGGGCGACGCCCGGGTGTTCCCGCGGACCCGCATCACGCTCGGTGGCTATCTGGTGACCAAGCCGAACGTCTCGTTCCAGTGGCTGGGCGGGGCAGCTGGCCGGCTCAGGCTGGGTGTGGACGCCACGGCGGTGCTGAGCGAACCGCCGCGGGTGGATGCCGACGTGAGCTGCGACGCGCTGGGGCTGAACACCAGCCAGTTCACGGCGCGCGACCTGATCACCCAGCGCACCAACCTGCCGGAGAAGCGCGTGGCTCGCGACGGCGTCGGCCTGGCTCTCGAGCGGGGCGGCGCGCCGGTGGCGCGACTCAAGGCCGGCGGCCGGGTCGAGATCGTCGAGGTGCATGGCGCCGACTCGAAGATCCTCTACGACGGCGACGGGTACTTCGTGTTCGGCTGGGTTCCAAGCGTCGACCTGCACGTGCCGCCCTTGGGCATCGGCCATGGGATGGGCCTGGGGCGCCTCGGGCGACGCTACTCGTCGTCCCACCGCGGTCGCACCTGTGCGCGTGACCTCAGCTTGCTGATCGAGGTGGGCAGCGAGCGCGCGCTGGTTGGCACGGTGAAGAAGGGCGCGTCGTTTCTTCTGGTCGAAGAGGGTGCACCCGCCACCGACGGCGGCGAGCCGCCGGCCCGTGGCCGGCGCACCGAGCCGCGCTATCAGCGCATCGCGCTGCCGCTGGTGCGCTGGCTGTTGCTCGACGACAAGGCCCGCCTGCTGATCCCGGAAGACGAGTGGAAAGAGTGCGCGGCTCCACCGTGAGCCCACCGCGCGGTATGCTGCCACCATGTCGCGGCGTCTGATCGGCGTGGGGGTCTTGGCGGCGCTGGTCGTCGCCCTGGGCGTGGGCACCTGGTTGTTCTTGCAGAAGCGCGCGGCGCGGGCGGCTCAGGTCGCGGCCTCGTCTCTGGCGCACTGTCTGCTGGGCGCACCGCTTTCGGCGGGCGAGACCGCCGAAGAGCGACTGCATCGCATCGCGCTCGGGGGGCCGCCGGCAGACTGGCCGCTCAGGTGCGACAAGCTCGCCACGGGGCTGGCCGACGCCCTCGACCGCGCGGGGCAGAAGGCCGACGCGGCCGACGTGCGCGCACGGTGGGGCACGGGCTTCACCCTCGAGCGCTTCGAGCGCGAGCCCGAGTCGCTGGCCATCCCCGGTTTGACCCCGGGGGTCGAGCCGGCGCCGGACGCCCCGGCGGCGCCGGCGCCCGCCAGCGCTGCAGACGACCGCATGCCGCGTTTGGTCGACAAGGGCACCCTGGCCGGCACCACCAGCGACCCGGTGCCCGGCGCGGCGCTCCACCTGATCGTCGGCCAGAGCGACCTCTGCTCGTTCTCCGAAGCGCTCGACGGCGCGCGGTGCACGTCCCTTGCCAAGCACGCGCCCGTCGGGGCGCAGAGTCTGGTGCTCTGGCCACCCGGGGATCCCGGCGGGTCGATCTGGGTCAGCGATCACCTGCACGCCGACAACCGCGTGCAGCGCTTCTTCCGCGCCGATACCGGCACGCTGTTCGACGCCAAGAACCCCGATCGCGCGGTGTACGCCCACACCTTTGGCGA
This sequence comes from Polyangiaceae bacterium, assembly GCA_023150915.1. Lineage (GTDB taxonomy): Bacteria > Myxococcota_A > Polyangia > Polyangiales > Polyangiaceae > JADJKB01. The sequence goes on along the minus strand of JAKLKA010000027.1, from coordinate 44,557 downwards.
AGACCGCTTCGTGACGCTCGAGCCGTCGGACCAGCCCACCGGAGGTTGGCGCCTCTCGGCCTGGGCCGGCACCCAGCATGGCGCGCCGGTGGAGCTCGATCTGTCGTTCAAGCGGCTGGCGCTGCTGTCCGATCGCATGCTGTGGGTCGCGCGCGGGCACGACGACGACTGGGATCATCTCTTGTCGGCCAGCCTCACCCGCGAGCCCCTGGGGCTCGGCAAGCCGGTCGATCACGGGGTGGTCGAGGTCGTGCCCGACACCATCGAGGCGTGCCGCACCCAAGACGGGCTGGCCGTGGTGCTCTCGCGGGGGGCGGAAGCGCGCGTGCTGTTCTTCACCGACGGCGCCGCGTCGGAGATGAAGCGCGCGAAGCTGCGCGCCGACGCCAGGGGTGGCCCGCGCATGCTCTCGTGCGGCAGCGCCGACGTCACGCTCACACGCGTGGTGACCACGGCCCGCAAGCGCACCGCCACCGACGTCACGGGGTTCGTGGTGCAGCATGCGCGGTGCTCGAAGGCCGGTTGCGAGACCTTCGAGGTGGATCTGGACGCCCTGCTCGGCTCCGCTCCCGACGCGGTTCGCCCCACCGGTACCCGTGCCGGCGACGTGGTCGCCGCCGGTCTCGACGGCAAGCTGCTGGTGGTGTGGCGTTCCGCCACGCGCGGCATCCGGGCACGCCTGGCCCAGCCCGCCGCGCTGCAAGGCGCCCCCGACCTGCTGGTGTTCGACGATGGTGTGTCGAACGGTCGCCGGGTGCTGGCCGGCAGCGTCACCGCCATGAGCTTGGTCTCGCGGCACTCGGCCGCGGTGCTGCTGCTCGAGCTCTCGGCCGGGCGCGGCGTCGCCGGGCTGCGAATTTCAGCGGACCAGGCCGTCTCCCCCGTCGCGCCCCGGGGCTGAGTCGAGCTACGCTGCGCGGATCCAGGCAGTGACGGGTTCTTCCACGTTCGAATGGGTGTGTGCCGAGCTCGAGGCGCGCACCCACATGTCCAAGCTCGAGGCCCGCGGCACCGTGCGCCTGGTGCTGCGCGACGTCGGACTGGATCCGAGCAGCGTCACGCCACGTCAGATGTTGGTGGTGATCGAGCGCTTGCTCGGGGCTGCGCTGTCCAAGCGCAAGGTCGAGAGCGCCGCCGAGCTGTGCCAAGCGCTGATGGGCGAGCTCGCGCAGATCGGCGCGAACCGCGCAGAGCCTCACGAAGACACGGCCTACGATCTGTTCGCGCGGCTCGAGTCCGACGGCACGCGCAGGGGCCGGTCATGATCGCGATCAGCGTCGCCGGGCTGCTGCTCTCCATGGTCGCCTCGCTGGTGGTCGGCTCGCGGGTGCTGGCCCTGTGGTGGCGAACGCGTAAGCTGCCCGAGCTGCTCTTGGCCGTGGCCACGCTGTGCGTGGGTTTCATCGCCTACGCCGTGGGCACCGCCGGCAAGATCCTGGTCGAAGGCACGCCGGAGCTGCGCGCGTCGTTCACGCTCATCGGTCTCTCCATCGAGTGCATCGGCCATGTGGCGCTGGTCGCCTTCTCGTGGCGAGTGTTCCGCCCGCGCGAGGCCTGGGCCGGCGGCCTGGCAGGCTCGCTGACGGCGCTGATTGCCGTGGCGCTCGCCGGCGAGGTCGTCTCGGGCGAGCTGCTTCGTTACTCCGACATGATCCCCATCTCGGGGCCCTGGGTGCCCTTCGGGCTCGCCGCCCGTGGCGCGGCGCCCACCTGGATGGCCATCGAGTGCTTCCAGCTCCATTCCAAGTTGCGCCTGCGCCAGCGCATCGGCCTGGCCGAGCCGCTGGTGGTCAACCGGGTGTTGCTCTGGGGCGTCGCCATCGGTTGCCCCGCGCTGGGCTTCGCAGTCAGCGTCGCGCATCGCCTGGTCTACGGCACGGGTCTCAGGGCACACGTCTGGGCGCTGAGCACGGTGTCGCTGCTGGCCACCGTTTCGGCCGTGGCCCTCAGCCTGGCGTTCTTTCCCCCCAAGGCCTACCGCCGCTGGCTGGAAGAGCGGCCCGGCCCCGCACCGCGCGCCTGATCACTCGGCCCAGAGCGTGATCTCGGTCGCGGCCGCCTGGGCCATCTCGTGGGTCTTCTGCCAGTCGGGGTGCCGCAGCAAGATGTGCCCGTCCGAGATCAGGGTGTGCTTCCAGTTTCGGCGGGGCGTGCCGGGGCGCAAGAGGCGCTCTTCCACCACGTGATCGCCGTAGGCCCGCATGAACGCCCGAAGCCCGTCGATTCGCGTGATCCGCCCCTGCCCCTTGGCCCGCTTGAAGATGATTGCGGCGTTGTACTTGCGCACCGTGGGCGCCTCGAACCTGCCCCAGCACACGGCGCGCGCCCACTCACGGAACAGGTCGATGTCGCAGGTGTAGTTCATCTGGTCCACCAGGTGCGCGCCCCCGGGGCGGCAGCCGATCTCGCCGAACACCACCTCGCCATCGGGCTTTCGGAACCACTCCATGTGGGTGAAGCCGTCGCCCATGCCCAGCGCGCCCAGCACCTGCTTGCCCAGCGCCACGCCGCCCGCAAGCTTCGGCTGCGAGAGGTCGCGCACGGTGATGATGATCGGGCTGACCCACTCTTGGCTGCGCGCCAAGAGGGGCGGCGGTAGGTACTGTGCCACGTTCATGAACGCGGGCTTTCCGCCGATGCACACCGTGTCGAAGGTGAACTCTTCACCGCTGATGAACTCTTCACAGCTGGCCACCTCGACGTGGCGCATGGCCGCGAGGGCCTTCTCCAGCTCGCTCTCGTCTTGCACCTTGTAAGTGTCGGCGCTGCCCGCACCCGAGATGGGCTTGACGATCAGCGGATACCCGATGCGCGCCGCCGCCGCCCGCGTCTCGCTGGCGGTCCGCACCCGCTCCGAGTGCGGGGTGCGCAGCCCGGCGCGGCGCACGCGCTCTTTCATCAGCTGCTTGTCGCGGAAGCCCTGCACGGTGTCGACGCTCATGCCCGGAATGCCGAAGCGCTCGCGGAGCCGCGCGGCGGTGAGCACCACGACCTCCCAGTTGGCAAGAACGCGGTCCACCTCGCGACCCCGCAGCCACTCGGTGACGCGCGCCACCACGTCGTCCTCGTCCAAGATGCGCGGCACCTGCAGATAGTCCGCAAGGTGCGGCTTCAGGCTCGGGGGCAGCGAGGCCCGCGGGGTGTCGCCCACGCCGTAGACCTCGGCCCCGACCTCGGCCAGGCCCCGCGTGTACTGCTGCATCTCGGGCGGGTAGCTCGGCGCGAGGAAGACGACCTTCATGGGACGATGGTACAAGGCCTGGATGCGAAATGTGCTGTTCGTGGCGCCATTTCCCCTCGAGACGACCCTGCGCTTCGCCCGCGCCGCGGCGCGGCTGAGCGGCGTCCGGCTGCTCGGCATCGGCCAAGAGCTGGTCCGTGGCGAGAGCCGCGCATTGTTTGCCGACCAGATCCAGGTGGCCGACGGGCTCGACACCCGCCAGCTGATCGAGGCGGCCCGCCTGCTCGAGCGCCGCCACGGCCGGTTGCACCGCGTGCTCGGGATCCTCGAGCCGCTGCAGGTCCAGCTCGGCGAGCTGCGTCGCGCCCTGGGCGTTCCGGGTACCGATCCGGCCACGGCCGATCTGTTCCGCGACAAGGCCCGCATGAAAGACGAGCTGCGCCGGCACGGCCTGCCCTGCGCGCGTCACCGCCTGATCCGTAGTTGGGCTGACGCCGAAGCATTCGTCTCCGAGGTCGGCTTCCCCGTGGTGCTCAAGCCGCCGGCCGGCATGGGCTGCACCGCCACCTGGCGTGTGCGCGGCGCCGACGAGCTGCGCGCCGCCCTCTCGGCGATCCGTGCCTCGCCCCAGCGCCCAGCGCTGGCCGAAGAGCTGCTGCGCGGCCAAGAGCACAGCTTCGAGACCATCACCGTCGGCGGGCAGGTCCGGCTCCAGTCGATCGCGCGCTATTACCCCACGCCGCTCGAGGTGGTGGAAAACCCCTGGATCCAGTGGGTGGTGGTCTTCCCCCGGGTGATTGACGGTCCCGATTTTGCCGACGCGCGCCAGCTGGGTGTCCGCGCCGTGAAGAGCCTTGGGCTCGAGACCGGGTTCACCCACATGGAGTGGTTTCGCTGCGACGACGGTCGCCTGGCCATCGGGGAGATCGCCGCCCGCCCGCCCGGCGCCCACATGGTGCTCGCCGCCAGCTACGCCCACGACGCCGACATGTATCGCGCCTGGGCCCGCGCGGTGGTCGACGACGCCTTCGACGGCCCGTACCAGCGCCGCTTCGCCGTCGGGGTGGCCTATCTGCGCGGCGCCGGCCGGGGCCGCGTTGCCCGCATCACCGGCGTCGACCGGGCCAACGAAGCCGTCGGTCACCTGGTGGTCGAGAGCCGCTTGCCGCGGCTGGGCGTCCCCAAGAGTGACAGCTACGAGGGCGACGGCTACGTCATCGTCCGCGACCCGGACACCGAGGTGGTGAAGGCGGCGATGCAGACCATCATCGAGACGGTGCAGATCGAGTACGCCTGACGGCGCCCGAGCTGTTCAGCCCCCGCCGCGCTCCAGCTTCTCCAGGCGCGCCCGAAGCTCTGCGAGCTCCGCTTCGGCCGCCTTCCGCAAGCGCTGCTCTTCTTCGCGCAAGCGCTGCTCTTCTTCGCGCAAGCGCTGCTCTTCTTCGCGCAAGCGCTGCTCTTCTTCGCGCAAGCGCTGCTCCGCGGCAAGCTCCGCCTCCAGCCGCTCCACACGCTCGTGTGCTTCTGCCGACAAGCGTGAGACTCGCTCGATGAGCTCGTCGGCCACCGGCACCGGAGCGTCGCCGACCGAGAAGCGCAGCCGCTCGCCGTCGAGCCAGAGCTCGAGCCCAAGCACCGCGGAGTGGAAGCGGCCGCTCTGGGCGACGCGTCGCTGATAGCGCGAACCGATGAGCTCCCACGCGGCCAGCGTCACTCGCCGCCGGTCGAACAGGTAGTACTCGGGAATGCCCAGCCGGGCATAGCGCTCGACGTTCTTCTCGAGGTCCTTCTTCCGGTCGCCACGCACCACGATCTCGATGGCGACGCCCAGACCCTTGCCGCCTTCGGCGTCGACGATCCAGCTGTCGCGCTGTCGCTGGTCGGCGCCGTCGACCGCGATCAGATCGGGCGAGAACATCCGCTCACCGGGGTAGTAGATGGGCAGATTTCCCGCGATGTAGATGGATCGCCCCCGGCCGCGATACCAGCGGCGTAGGGCGTCGCGCGGCTCGGTGAACGCGTCCAGGTGGGTGTCCCCCTCCGGCGGGCTCGCTTCGGAGGCGGGGAACTCGCTCGGCAGGGCCTCGACGATGGCGAGCTGCTGCTCGCGGGTCAGGCGTTGCCAGATGTCGGTCGGCGGCGCCCGGGGGTCCTCGGGATCGATGGTCCAGGTGACGACGGGCTGGGTCACCCCCACAAGATACCCGAGGACCAAGGCGCGGTCAGGTCCCGGCACTGGGGCAGGGATTCGGCTACGTTCGAGCCCCCTCGGCGGCCTTCAGCACGCCGATCGGCGCCATGGGCGGGAGAGCCCACGCCGGAGTAGCTGATGGTTCGTACGCGAGACGTCGTAGAGCTGGCCCATCATCCTCTGGCTGAGCCACACGTTCTCTTCGGCGTACACGGCTTCGACACGGGATCCGAACACGCGCACCGATTGCGCTCCATGCAGTCGGGCGATGCGCGTGGCAGTCGGGCGATGCGCGTGATGTCCGAGGCTGGGAGGGCGAGCGGCTTCACTAGCATGGGCTACGACTCGAGAGAGAATTCGGCAGTGTTCCGCTCGGCAGCTATCGTCGGGTCCGCGGCCGGCGCATGAACCGCTTCGAGAGCGTGGCGAGCCTCTTGTTCAGCTTGGCGACATCGAACCTTTCGGGGTCGAAACCACGGCCGACCCACTGTTTCATCTCCTGATGCTCTTCGTCGGCGGGGTCAGCGAGCACCTCGAGCATCCTCATGTAGCCAGGTGGTCCGCCGCAGTCCTCGGGCGGGCAGGCCCTCGCCCCGCCGGTGCACAGAACGACCCCGTCGCGGTCCACCGTGAGGCCCGCGACGCGTATCATGTGCTTCCAATCGTCGCCGAAGTCGTAGCGGTAGATGAACGTGCCCGTGACCTTGGCAATGGCACCGAGGGGTGCGGCGTGCTCATCAACTACGAACAGCTCGTCCTCGACGTCGGTCATCCCGAGCCGCACGTCGCCGACCAGGAAGTCATGCAGGTGCGAGTTCTGCCAGCCGAACGCGACCTGGAGCACTTCGTGGACCTGCCCCAGCGTCAGCGCAGCCGGGATACGTAGCTCGCGCCAGACGGCGGGAGCGATTCCGCTCAGGGTAACGTGGAGCTGAAACGAATCCCCGTAGGCCGCGGTCGCGCGCAACATGGCTCCCGACATGGTATCAGACGCCTTGCATCGGCCAAGGCGGCGCTGTCTGCGCCGCGATGGAATTGGCGTTGGCACCAGAGGAGCAGGTGAAGACCCTCACCGCGGACACCGCCAGCATGCAGACCGCGAGCGAGCACGTGTTGACCCCGCCGCCGAAGGCATGGATCGCCGACCGCATCCGGACGCTGAACGAGCCCCTGGGCGAGCGCACGAGAGCTCGGCCGGCCCTGCTTCGGCCGGCAGGTTCTCGTCGAGCTTGAATGCGGTCACGAGCCCGTCGCATCGAACGGCAGGACCCGCTCTCGGGCCAGATCGGCAGCGTAAGCCATGGCCGCCCGGACGTCGTCAACGGTCAGCGACGGGTAGCTCTGGACGATCAGCACGCGCGATCCGATCCCTCACCCCGCCGCCGCGCAGTGCTACACCGGGCCCTTCCAGACGGCCGCCGCGTAGCTGACGCTGCCGGACGTTCCGGAGAGCGTCTCGCGGCTCGTGGGAGAGTGCATTCGCGTGGGCTCGGCTGAGCCGAGCTCCTTCAGCGCCGCGCGTCGCCCACTTGCGGAACTGCACAGCGCGCTCGGAGTTGACCTTGTACCCGACGGCGATGATGGCCGAGAGGTTGTAGCGCTTGGTGTCGTAAGTCTTGCCGTCGGCGGCAGTTATTCGAAAAATTCGAATAACTGAGTCCTTCTCCAACTCGCTGTCCTCGAACACCTTCTTCAGGTGGTAGTTGATGGTCGGGATCTCCACCTCCTTCCAAATGAGCTCCTGCCGCTCGGACGGAGACCACTTCTCGAAGGTCGTCGAGAGCACGTAGCCCGCGATCTTGTCCGGGGGCACGTCCTCCAGGTTGATGCGGGCAGTCGGATCGTCCGGGCAAGCCTTGAGCAACGCCTGCTCGATTCGGGTTCTCAGGTTTGCGTCCATCGCGCTTCTTCCACTTGCGCCCAGCCCTGCTCGCGCAAGCGCGACCAAGCGGCTCGGACGTGCCCCGGCTTCATCTGCGAGTTCTTGCGCGCGCTCCAGGCGTGCACTTTGGCGATGACCTCATCAACGCTGCCGCCATTCACGTCGTTGCGCATGACCCAGTGCACCGTGGCTAGGAGCTCCATGCCGAAGGGCGTTTCGAAACCCTCAATCAGCTTGGCGACGCGCTCGAGGCGCGCGTGGGTCTCCGGCCGCGTTTGCAGGTACTCCCGAGCCGAATCGACCGCGCCGGGAAGCAGCTCCAGTGGGGTTTCGGGCGCGTTCCTGCCGTCACCGATCCCGCGGGTGTAGTGCCCCTCCATGTTCCGTAGCGCCTTGCGCAGGTTGTCGGCGTATGGCCCGTAGTGGTGGGCCCTGTAGTCGAGCCTCAACTGCTCTCCGGCTTCTTGGAGGAAGTACGCTAGCTTTTGGACCTCGACCAGCGACAGCCGGTAGTCGTACTCGGTCTCCACGTACTGACCCATCAGCGCGAGAACCGCCGCGCGCCCGGGTGTCATCGTGGGCGTTGTGCGGCGATCGATGACTTTGTCCGGTGAGGGTGCGTCGGAGGGCTCGAACAACAGGACGCGCACGTCGGGGAGTTGCTCGAACGCGGCGACGATCAGCGGTCGTACGTCGGCCCACGCGAGGCCGCCGTTACCACAGCCCAAGGGAGGGATCGCGATCGAACGCACGCCGAGCTTCTGAGCCTGCGCTACGAGATCCTCGAGCCCGTCGCGGATGTATTCGAGCTTCGAGGGTTGCCGCCAGTGCTTCTTGGTCGGGAAGTTGAAGATGTAGCGAGGTGAGGCGAGTCGCTGGACTACGTGCATGCGACCCGGCGTCACCTCGCCCTTGGCGCAATCGCGCTCGTACGACGCGAAGTTCTCGGGGAACGCCTTCTTGAACTGCAAGGCTAGACCCTTGCCCATCACACCTTCTGTGTTGACGGTGTTCACCAACGCATCGACGTCGGCTTCGAGCAGGTTGCCTCTTCCTCGTTCGATGCTCATCGGCGTGCCCTCAGTAATACCATGCCGGCCGCAGCGCCACGGGCGGGCGATACTGGACCTGTCGCAGCTCGCCCTGTACCCGCTGCTGGACGGCAGGAGTCATGGTGGCGATCTCCATCACGGCCTCCCATGGGAAGAACTCATGCACCAGGAACTCGGCCTGCCGTTCCTCCTTTACGTCGGCCCAGTAGTCGCGGTCCATCACCTCCCAGGGAACCTCGGACAGTTGCGCCAGGTCTTCGAGGTACAGCGCGTGCCCGAGGTCGGCGTGACGGTCGGTGAACGCCCACGGCCGGCCGAGCCCGACCGCGCGAGAGACCGAGCTCACGAGATGGATGATGTTCTCCTGGCCGCCCTGGTAGTCCTGATGCCCGCGGTGGACCACGAACAGCATCACCGACCGCGGGCAGAAGTTGAACGGGACGTAGTCGCCGAGGTTACCGCCCGCGCTAGTCTGGACTGGCCGCTGCAGGCGCCGGTTCTTGATGTGGACGTGACCGATATTCGTGCTCGCGAGCGCGCGTCGGATGCGCTCGGCATCGGACCAAAGCCCGCCCTGAGCGAGGATCGCCGGGAGGTTGTCCACATGGGTGATGTGGAAGATCAGTGGGTCGTCCGGAACGCTCACCCCGGTCGGACGATGCGTTGACCCGCGTCTCGGCGCAAGCCGCAGAAAGAAAGGCTCGGACCTACTTTGACCGCCGCCATGACCCGGGTCCCCGGCACGGCGGTTGGCCAAGGGGGACTTCCAAATTGTCCCTCTGCTGCAAGCGCCGTGCGGGGGGCCCGAGGAACTACTTCACCGGACGCGAGCTCACATGACACCAGCGCAACATGGAGCCTGGCGATGCGCCGATCGCGCATCAACCAAGCTCCCTGTGCGGTGGAGGCGCCGGGAATCGCAACCGAACTGGAATCCGCAGAGCGGATTCCAGTGAGGTCCGATGAGCGGCGCAGCAAGAGCAGCTTGCTGCGACTAGAGGTGGAGGCGCCGGGAATCGAACCCGGGTCCGCGAGGCGTCCAGCTAACCTTCGTTCACGTGCGTAGTCCCAATTGACCCCGGGACCGGGCTTCGTGGATTCGGCCACGACCTATCCCTCACTTTTTCTCGGCCACCCTATCGAGGGCTTCCTCGGGTGGCCCAGCCCTAGTGCTGACGCCCTTCCGCTAGCAGGACTATCTCACGGTTGGACGGCTTCACGGTTTTTCAGGCCGCGAGAGCGATTGCGTTGTCGTTCGCAATTAGCACGGCTCGGTTTTGAACTGGGCCGAGTGCCAGCACACGCAGATTAACCTTCAGTCCCCACGTCGAAACCGATCGCCCCCGAAGGGGTGTGGGTGTGCCGGCAAGCTAGCCGTCTGGCGCCAAAGGTCAAGGGCAGAGCCCGCTTCACGGCGTCCCGCTCCTCCGGTAAGCCATGGTCATGCGTCGTGGATCGGTGCTCGTGCTCTTGTGTCTCGCGGCCTGCGGCGGTGCTTCCGCGCCACCCCCGTCCGCGGCGCCGCCGTCCCCTCCCGAGGCCGGTGCCAGCGCTGGCGCGGGCGCGCCCAGCGCGCCGGTGGAGCCCGGCGCGGTGATGGTGGCCGGCGACGGGGCTCTGGGCGACGCAGACGGTGACCGCGCCGCGCCGGATCGCGACGGCGATGGTCTCGACGACAGCCGTGACAAGTGCCCGGACGACCCCGAGGACCAGGACGGCTTCGAGGACGCCGACGGTTGCCCCGACCCCGACAACGACAAGGATCGGATCTTGGACACCCAGGACAAGTGCCCGAACGATCCCGAGACCTACAACGGCAGACAAGACACCGACGGTTGCCCCGACCCATGAGCGCGCCCAAGCGCACCGGCCCGCTGGGCACGGTCTTCATGATCGCCTTCGCGATGCCCTTCACCGGCATGGGGCTTTTCGCGATGTTCCTGGGGCTGACCAGTGTGCTCGCGGGCCAGTGGGCCGCAGCCATCGCGCTGCCGTTCGGCGGCGTGTTCTTCGCCGCCGGGGCGGGCATGATCTGGAGCGCGCTGCGCGACCGGGGTTCGCCCGAGGCGTTGGCCGCTGCACGGCGCTCTGCGGCTGGCGGGGCGGTGGCGGAAGCGGTGGCCGAAGGGGAGTCGATCGTGCCGGTGGGGGCCGGTGCGCGGGCGGCCGCGGCGTCGGACGGGTATCGCGTCGCGGCGGGTAGCGCCCGGAGCGCGCGTGAGGTGTACGGAGCGGCGCTGGCGACCGCGCCGTTGCCCAAGCTCGAGGCGCAGCCCGGGGGCGTGCTGGCGCACGCCATTGCGCTACACGGGGCGTCCAGCGGCTTCGGCGAGATCTTCTTCGCGCTGCTCTGGAACGGCTTCGTGTGGCCGTTCTTCTTCGCCATGCTGGCGGTGCGCAGCATGTTCGCCGCGCTCTTCTCGCTGCTGTTCTGCGGGGTGGGGGCGTACATCATGGTGGCCACGGTGCGCAAGATCCTGGGTCGACGGCGGCTGCCGCGGGTCGAGGTGTCGGCCGAGCCGGCGTACCTGGGTGACGAGCTGCGAATCCACGTGGACCAGGGCGGGCCCGCGCGCGTCACGCACTATCGCGTGGCCGTGCGCTGCGAAGAGAGCGTGCAATACACCGTGGGCACGGACACCCGCACCGAGACCCACGTGGTGTTCGAGCAGCAGCTGTACGACGACGCCGGGACGCCTGTTCGACTGGGCGAGCACTGGACCCACGACCTGTCGTTGCTGCTGCCGGCCGAGGCGCCGCCTTCGTTCCAGGCCGGCCACAACCAGGTGCTGTGGAGCGTGCGCGTGCACGCCCAGATCGCCGGCTGGCCGGACTACGACGAGGGGTTCGCGTTTCGCGCGCTGCCGAGGCCCGGCCCATGACCGCGCGCATCGAGCTCGAGCGCGAGGTGATCGAGCCCGGCGGGCGGCTTCGCGGCCGCGTGATCCTGGACCCCATGCCCGGAGACGAAGGCCGCAAGGTCGAGCTCTCTGTGCTGTGGCAAACCGAGGGCAAAGGCGACACCGACATCGGAGTGGTGTTCCACCGCGTCTTGAGCGAAGGCGAAGAGGGCGCCCGGGGCACGTACCCGCTCGACGTCACGCTGCCCCTCTTGCCGGTGACGTTTGCCGGCACGCTCTTGAAGATCCGCTGGTGGGTGCGGGTGCGGCGTTACGTGCTGCTCGGGAACGACGAGCTCTTCGACAGCGAGGTCGTGGTCCGGTGGCCCGCATGAGCTTCGGCGGAGCGGAACACAACCCGTTCTGTGCGGCGCGCTTCGCGCCGGGGGCGCTGGGCTGGGTCGGCGACGACCTGGGCGCCTTGGCAGGGCGTGCGCTCGAGCCGGGCGCGCGGCACCAGATCATCGGGCCCCACGGCAGCGGCAAGAGCACGCTCTTGATCGAGCTCGAACGCCACGCGACCCGCGCGGGGTGGAGGGTGAAGCGCGTACGTGGCTCTCGCGGGCTCGGGCCCGAGGCGAAGGTGGATCTGTGGCTGGTGGACGAATACCAAGAGCTGTCGGTCTGGGACCGCTGGCGCCTGCGCCGCTGGCCCAGCGCGCTGGTGGTCACCGCTCATCGTGACGTGGGGCTGCCCACCCTGTGCGAGCGGGCCGTGACCGCGGAGCTGGCCGCGGCGGTGGTTCAGCGGCTGGGTGCCGGGCGTGGGTTTTCGGCCCCCAGCCCCGCCGAGCTCGGGGTCCTGCTCGGGCGCCACTCCGGGAACCTGCGCGAGGTCCTGTTCGAGCTGTATGACCAGGTCGAGCGACAATGTCGCGGCGCGCCGGCCCTCCGTTGATGCCCCCGGGTAGCCATGGCATCAAGGGCGGGATGAGCCTACCGACAGTGGACTTGAGTCAGTTCGGCGCCGACCGCGTGCGCGCGGCGGTTCAAGCGGCGGTCGAGCACGCCTCGGCGGGGGCGTTGCCCACCCGGGCGCTGCTCGCGCAGGGCGCCGAGGCAACGCTGAAGAGCGCCGACGCCGAGAGCAGCACCTACTTCGTGTCGATTCTCGAGCTCGCCTATCTGGTGGCGTCGGCCGACGGCCTTGCGTCGGAAGAGCGACACACGCTGGCCGACCTGCTCGAGCGGCTCACCGGGGCGGCGGTCAGTCATGACGCGCTCGAGCTGCACTTCAAGGATCTGGACGACGCCGTCGAGATGCTCGGGCGCCGCGAACGGCTCAGGCGCGCGGCCGAGGACTTCGCCGAGCCCACGCGGCAGCACGAGGCGCTGGGGTTTGCAGCGGTGGTGGCGCTGGCCGACGGTGTGCTGGCCCCGCCCGAGAACGCGGCGTTGACCGAGCTCGGGGGGCACTTCGGGTTCGCGCCCGACGAGATCGATCGCGTGGTCGGCGGCGTGGTGCAGCGCGTTCGCGCAGAGCTGGGAGGCGCGTCGTGAGCTTCATCAACCACATGACCAAAGAGATCAACTGCAAGGTCGTGTATTACGGCCCCGGTCTCTGCGGGAAGACGGCCAACCTGCAGTACGTGTTCGAGAAGACCAACCCTGCCAACAAGGGCAAGATGATCTCGCTCGCCACCGAGACCGAGCGCACGTTGTTCTTCGACTTCATGCCCATCGATCTGGGCACGGTGCGCGGCTTCAAGGTGCGCTTTCACCTCTATACCGTCCCGGGCCAGGTCTTCTACGACGCCAGCCGCAAGCTGATCTTGAAGGGCTCGGACGGCGTGATCTTCGTCGCCGATTCCCAGGCCGAGCGCCTCGAGGCCAACCAGGAAAGCCTGGACAACCTGCACCACAACCTGGCCGAGTACGGCCTGCGCACCGACACGGTTCCGTACATCGTGCAATACAACAAGCGGGACCTGCCCAACGCGGTCGAGCTCGACGAGCTGCGGCGCCTGCTGAACCCCACCGGCGTTCCGGACTTCGAGGCCTGCGCCCGCACGGGCATGGGCGTGTTCGAGACGCTGAAGGGCGTCTCGCGGGGCATCTTGGGAAAGCTCGCGGGTCAAACGGGCGGCTGACGGGCGGCTGACGGGCGCCTGACCGTCGCCCGCTCGGCGTGTTAGGCTGCCCGCCGAGGCAGCGCAGCATGACCAGACACCGAGCGACTCTCGCGATCTTGGGCGTGACACTGGGGGCATGGCTCTCACCGGCTTGCGGCGGCGAGAGCGAAGAGGACGGCAAGACCACCGCCACGGGCGGCAGCGGCGGGGCCGACGCCGCCAGCGACGTGGTCAGCGAGCCCAAGCCCGACGTGAAGCCGGACACCAACAAGTGCGTCGACTCGGAGTGTCCGGGCATCGGCAGCTACATCAACGGCTGCTGCCTGAAGACGGGCGAGTGCGGGTACGACGGCAGCGCGCTGGGCTACGGCTGCGTGTCACAAGAAGAGGTGAGCAAGCTGCTCGAGGGCGGCCTGGACGTGCAGGTGCCGCCCGACGCTACCGACCCCAACTGCCCGGACTACACCGTGGCCGGTTACAAGCTGAAGGGCTGCTGCCCCTCCACCGGGATGTGCGGGGTGTACGCCCCGATCCTCAACACTTGCTACGACTGGGGCCAGCTGCCCAGCCAGGTGCCGAAGCCCGACAACGTGGTGCCCACGCCCTGCGGGGGCGGCGGCGACGCCGCATCGGACTCGAGCGCGGACGCCGCCGGGGGCTGAGCCGGGCGGTCAGCCCTTACACTTCATCTCTTTCAGGTCGCAAGTCTTGCCCTCGTCGCAGTGCGCGTTCGAGGTGCACTCGACGCAGCGCTTGGTCTGCGGATCGCACGCCGGGTCGCCACCGCCCTTGCAGTTGGCATCTTCCAGGCACTCGACGCAGGCCTTCGCATCCAGGTTGCAGTAAGGGCGCTCGCCGCCGCATTGCTCGTTCGAGCTGCAGTCGGTCGAGATGCACTCGTGATCGCTGCAGGTGGGGGTCGCAGCGGGGCAGTCCGAGTTGGTCACGCACTGCCGGCACTCGCCGTGAAGCAGGTCGCAGACCGGTTTGGCGGCACCGCAGTCGTCGTGGCTCTTGCACTCGACGCACCGATCGATGGTCGTGTTGCACAGGGGGTTGTCGCCGCCGCAGTCCGCGTTGTCGCGGCAGCGCACGCACACCCCGCGGCTCTCGGAGCAGATCGGGCTCTCGCCACCGCACTCGGCGGTCGCCGTGCAGGTGCGCTTGCAGCTGCCGGTGACGCCGTCGCACACCGTGTTCGCGTCGGTGCAGTCCGTGTTGCTCGAACACTCGACGCAGCGCCCGTCTTGGCAATACGGCTCTTTGCCGCCGCAGTCGGTGTTCACCTTGCACTCGGCCTGGTTCCCCAGACCCCCGAGCCCTGCGTCGTCGTTGCTGCCGCAGGCGAAGGCAAAGGCGAAGGCGAGCAGCGCGGCGCCGGCGGTACGTGTCGAGAGCCAAGATGGGGGTGAAGGCATGGGGACTCCTCGGGAGCGAGCTAAGCGCTCTTTCCAGGTCAGTAACCGCAGCGCGGGGCCAGCAGGCACGGGCCGGCACCGTTCGGATCTGCTATCTTTCGTGGGTGTTTCGCTGGCTCGCGCTTTCGCTGCTGCTGCCGGCCTGCGGCGCCGACCAAGAGCTTGCCCTCTTGCCGGGGGCCGGGGGCGACGCGAGCGCCACCGGCGGCGCGGCCGGAACCGGGGGAAGCGGCGCCGGCGGCGCGGGCGCTGCCGGGTGCACCGCGTCCAGTCAGTGCTCGGGCGACACCGAATATTGCAGCCCCACCCTCGCGCGCTGCGTGCACTGCCTGGTGGCAGGCCACTGCGAATCCGGCAAGGCCTGCGACCCCGCCGGCGAGTGCCGAGAAGCGTGCACCGGCGAAGCCGACTGCACGCCCGACGGGAAGCACTGCGACCTGCCCACCAGCACCTGCGTCGAGTGTCGCGGGCAGGGGGACTGCACCAGCGGCGAGAAGCCGCGGTGCGTGCTGGGCCGGTGCGCCGAGTGCGCCACCGACGCCGATTGCACCTCGGGCAGCAAGACGCACTGCGACGGTCGAGAGTGCGTCGAATGCCTGGTCACCGGCCATTGCGAGTCGGGCAAGACCTGCACCCCGGACGAGCATCGCTGCCAGTGACGAGGGCGGTCACTTGCCCGAAGGCTCGAGCGCGACGCCCCGGGCTTCGTCGCGCGCGGCGCCGGTCTGATGATCCAGCAGGTAGCGCCGAGCCTCGCGTGCTGCCTCGGCATGCTGGCCCAGCCGCTTCAGCGTGCGGAAGCGCTCGACCCGGGCCTCGGGGGCCAGCGGGCTCTGGGGGTAGCGCGCGAGCAGCTGGTTCAGGTGGCCCAGCGCCGCGCGATCGTCGCCGGCCTTGCGCGCCGCGGCCGCCGCCGAAAACAGACGATTCTGCTCGGCCAGAACCGAGGGATCGGTGGCCGCGGTGGCCACGGGCGCCGACGGGGCGGGCGCTGCGCCGGGCAGCTTGCGCGGGCTGGCGCCGAGCGCGGGCGGGGGCAGGGGCTCGGGGCTCGAGCTGACCGGCGCAGGCGGCGCAGCCGGCGCAGGCGGCGCAGGCGGTGCTGCCTCGCGCGGCGGCTTCGAGGTCCAGCTCTGTCCGGCCGTGACGAACGTGGTCTCGCCGGCGTGCTCGACCGAGACCTTGCCTTCGCTCACGGTCACACTCGTCTCGGTGCCACCCTCGCGCGCGGTGACGCGCACCACGAACGCGGTGCCGTGGACGACCACGCTCGTGTCCGGCGTCCGCACTCGGAAGGTGCCCCGGTCACCCAGCGGGGGCACGCGCACCGCGACTTCACCCAAGCCGAGATCGAGCTGCTCGCCGCCGACGCTGAGCGCGGTCAGCGTGACGCGCGAGCTGGGCTCCACGCGGGCCTCGGCCCCGCTTGCCAGCCGCAGCGTGGCGCGGCCGTCCGCGACCGTGCTGAGCACGTCACCCGCCATCAGCGGCTCGTCGCCGGTGGCGGCGGGGGTGCGCGACTCGGCGCCATGGCTGATCAGCACGCCCGCCGAATCCGTGTGCACCCGGGCTCCGACGGTTGCGCTGCGATTGCCGAGCCCCCGCCACAGGCCGCCGACCACCAGCACCAGGGCCGCTGCCGCGCCCGCCAGCAGGAGGGCACGCCAGCGCCGCTCTGACCGCCGGCGCTCGGTCTGCGTCTCGCGGATGGCGCGTGCCATCTGGCTCACGATGCGGGCGCGACGCTCTTCCGCACCGCTGCCCGGCTCGACCGGGATCGGCGCCCGCGCCCAATCGCTGAGCACGCCCGGGGTCGACGGGCGTTCCGTCACGACGCACCTCGCTTCCCCAGGCGTTCGTGAAGCTCGTGTCGCCCGCGCACCAAGCGGGATTGCGCGGCTGCCAGGCTGACCCCGGTCAACGCAGCGATCTCGGCCAGATCGTGGCCGAGCACGTCGTGCAGCAGCAGCGCCTCGGCACGTGCGGGGCTCATGCTGGCGAGCACACCGCGCACGTGCTCGATGTCGCGGCGCAACGACGCATCGCGCTCGGGATTGTCGCCGGCGGCGCTCGAAGCCGGAAGGTCGATCTCGGAGCGGTCGAAGACCCCGCGCTCACGGCGCCGCGAGCGCAACGCGTTCAACCCCACGTTGGTGGCCACGCTCGACGCCCACGTCTTCAGGCTGCACGCACCGGCGAATCGGCGCGTGGCCAAGGTCTTCACGATCTGCTCGAACGAAGACTGCACCAGATCTTCGTGGTCGGACTCGCGGCGGCCGAGCACGCGAAAGAGGGTCTGCTCGACCGTGACCAGCAGCCGGTCGTAGAGCTCGCCCGCCACAGCCCCGTCGCCGCACACCACGGCCTCGATCAGCTCCGCATCCGCGCGAGGCGGGCGCGCTTCCGCGCTGGCCGGCGCGCTTGGCACCGGGTAGAGCCAGGGCTTGGTGCGCCGGGCGGGGCTCATCAGGGGTATCGGTATCGTACCCGCCCGCCCCGCGGGCAGGCAGCGTCAGTAAAGCCGCAGGCGCGCCCCCACGCCCAGCGACCATGTGAGCGGAGGTGCGCGCCCGATCGACTGGCCTTCGAGAGAGATCGCTGTTCCCTGCGGGATCCCCGTGAATTCCGCCGAGACCAGGACCAGGCCCCAATCGCCCAGCGTGGGGCCGGCCCCGAGCGTGAGCCGTGCGCCCGGGGTGGTGCGCCCCGCACTATCGCGCCGGGCGCCGTTCACCGAGGCGTCGATGCGCTCGACGACCAGCTCGCCCCGCGCCTCGGTCCGGAGCACCTCGACGGGGTGGTGCCGAACCCCAAGGCCCAGGGCCGCCCCGAGCCAGCGTGCTTCGACGCCACGATCGTCTGCGGGGCGCGCCAAGGCGCGCACCGACGCCGAGCCCAGCATCGGCCATTCGGGTACGTCGTAGACCACGCCGACCGCGCCGCCGATGCGCCAGGTGCCGTCGTCGAGCGCGGGCCCGGTCACGAGCTCGCCGCCAATCCACAGACGCGGCGGCACGCGCGCCGGGCGGGGAGCCGGGGGCCCCTCGGGTCGGGGCTGAGTAGGCCGCGCCGCGATCTTGGCCGGCTTGGCTGCGGCAGCCGGAGGTTGCGCTTCTTGCTGCGCATCGCGCTCGGCTTGACCCACCAGTGTGCCGATCACCAGGCCCACCGTGCGCCAGCGCTCGGCCTCGGGGTCGCTGTCCTTGAACAGCAGCTTGCGGCTCGCCCATTGACTCTTCCCCTGGCGGCGCACGCCGATTTCGATGCGAGCTTGGCGCCGTTCGTCGTCCCAGGCCACGATCACCACCGCTCGCGCGGTGGCATCGCTGCTGTCGCCGCCCTGGCACTCGCCGTCGACCACGGCGTCGCTGCAGGCGCGCATCATCAGCGGCGCAAGCGGCGAGGCTGCGTCGGCCGTGCTGAGCTCGATCACCACCGGAGGCAGCGGCATCTTTCCGTGCCTCGTGATACGATCACTTCCGGCGGACGTAGAAGAAATCACGCTCGGCGATCTCGCCGACATAGCTCCGCTTGCCGTGCACCAGCTTGGGCACCAGGGTGCTCTTCACCTCCAGGTGGCCCTCGGCGTTCTTCGCGTAGAAGTTGAAGCGGGTGTAGCTCCAGTTGATGTCCAGCTGCGCCGCGCTCTTGGCGCCGGCGGTGCGCATCGCAAGCTCCATGTCTTTGGGCTCGACCCACTCGCCCAGGCCGAACATCAGCAGGCGCCCCGTGGTGTCGACCCCCAGCGCCGTGCGCCGGATCTCGGGCTTGCCTTCCGCCGAGAGGCCCCACTTCTTGTAGTCGCCGCGAATCGCAGCGTGGGGCTGACCCGCGTGCAACAGGCAGGGCGGCGTCTGGCGATAAGCCGAGAGCTCGGCCTTCTTCGCCGCCAGCTCTTCCCACGGACCCACCTCGACGCTGCCGCTCTGGGTGATCGCCACCGTGCACGCGCCGTCGCGGGGCGGCAGGAACTCGGCGCCGTCGAGCATGGCCCCGAAGCGCCCGTGCCTGGCCATGAACCCGCCGTTGAAGGCGGCGAGCAGGCGTGGGTGGTCGCTCGCGGGTACCATGCCCTTGCGCTTGTCGGCGGGGGCGGTCTTGCTCTCGGGCTCTTTCGCGCCCGCCACCCAGACCAGCTCGCTCCGCGAAAGGTCGAAAGCGATGACCACCACCTCGACGTCTTTACGGATGGGGTGAGGGTGGAGCGTGGTCTTCAGCGCCAGTGGCTCGCCGTCGCTCTCGCCGACCTCGGTCACTGGCTTCCACTCGCCGTCCCCGGGCTGCGCCGAGCGCGCGTGAGGCGGCGCAACCTTGGCGATGGCGAACGGCGTCTTCGGTGGTGCCTCGGTCGCGGGCTTCTGTGCCGATGCGGCGGGCGCGGCGGCCGAGGCAAGCGGGGCCGGCGGACGAGCGGCAGGTGCCGGCGTGGGCGCAGGTGCCGCAGCGGGGGGGGGCGACCCGCAGCTCGTCAAGAGGGTCGCAAGGGCCAAGCCGACGAGACGCATGCGCGAACGCCAACCGTACGGTGCCTTTCGCCCCGCGGCCAAGAGTTGGCCTACAATCCCTCGCGTGGACCGTAGCGACGTGTACTTGATGTCGCCGCCGGGCGAGAGTTGGTCGCTCCGCGGGCGCGCCAACTTCCGCAGCGAGCAGGCGGCCGCCGTCTCGCCGCGCCGCGCGCGCAAAGAGTGGCTGGCATTGGCCGAGGCGATCGAAGCCGCGGGCGCCACCGTGGTGGTGCTGCCGCCCGTGGACGAGGCGCTGACCGGCATGCCCTATGCCGCCGAGGCGGGGCACGTGCTCGCTGCCCGACGCCCCGGTGGCAAGCCGCGCTTCCTCTTGCCGCGCATGGCTGCGCCGCATCGCGCGCGCGAGCGCGATCACTGGGGCCCGCTCGCCGAGAAGTTGGGCTTCGAGGTGATCGACCCCGGCGCCGGGGTTTGGGAAGGGCAAGGGGACGTCGCCACCTTCGATGGCACCACCCTGCTGTTCTTCGGCGGTCGCACCGATCGCGCCGGGCTGACGGCGGCGCTGGCGCACTTCGATGGCGAGGTGCAGGTGATTGAGCTTCGGCAGCCGGCATTCCACGGCAACATGGCCCTCTTGCCGCTGCCCCACGCCGACAAGATCTTGGTCTGCCAAGACGTGATCGTCGGCGATGGGCTCGACCGGCTCGCCGAGCGTTTCGGCGGCTGGCGGCTCGACCCAGTCAGCGAGAGCGAGATCCGCTCGTATGCCACCAATGGCCTGCCGATCGGCGATCGCTGGCTGGCGCCCAGCGTGGTGCCACAGCGCGTGAAAGACCGCGTGGCGGCCCTGGGAATGAAGGTGATCGAGCTCGCAATGGGCGAGCTGTGCGAGAAGGCCGGGGGCGCTTCGCGCTGCCTGGTGTGTCACGCACCGGGTGTGCGCGATGCGCTGACCATCCCCGAAGAGAACCGCCTGGAACAGACGCGCGCCAAGATCCTGTCGGAGCCCGACGATGGATGAGCTGGCTCGAGACTTCTTCGCGCGCCACCCCGATCTGTCGCTGGCGGCGCTCGGGTCGCAGGCGAACCGAGCGTCACTCGATCTGACCCCCGCGGGTTGTCCGGCCACGTACTACGCAGCGGAGCAACACCCCAGCCTGGTCGAACGCTATCGGGACGCGAACGCCCTGGCCTTTCCCGGTGATCTGACCCTGCCGGGCTGGGTGCTGTCGGACCTGTACTTGCTCCCCGGGGCGATCGGCATGCTCGCGTGTCACGGGCGCTTCTTGGAGGTACCCACCCGCAAGCGCCTGAACCTGGGGCCCGACGACGTGGCCGTCGCCGCGGCGTACTACGCGGCGCCCACCGTCGAGCCGGGGACGTTCATCGGCGTGTCGCTGCTCAGCTTGGTGCCCAAGATCGTTGCCGGGGCGTGGGTGAAGGCTCTGACGCTGAAGATGCTGCGGGCCAAGCGCCTGCGGGGGGTCGCGCAGTGGGCCAGCCCTGCGGTGCGCGTTCACACCCGGATGGGCCCGCTGCGTGTGGTCTCGTCGGTGCCCGGCACCCACGAGTTTCGCGCCAAGAGCTTCGTGTACGAAAGCGATCTCACCGACGGGCAGGCCTGGACGGGGGCAATGGCGCGCCGCGCGGGCGCCACGCCTTCGGAGAAGATCCCCGCGGCGGACACCGAGCGCCTGGCGCGGTTGTGTGAGCGGGCCGAGTCCGGCGAGCGCCTCTTCGTGGTGCCACCGGGTTTGGACCCTGCTGGCAACGTGCTGGTCAAGTACGACGGCTGATCAGCGGTACGGCGAGCCGGCCTCGTCGAGCTTCCACGCCTCGCGCAGCCAGTCGAGCAGACCCTGCTCGCGGCCCTGGATGCAATCCACGCGCGCTACGTCGAGCACCAGCTTGTAGATCAGCGTGCGCGCCTCTTCGCCGCGCACCAGGTTCACGCGATCGCGAATCGCCGCCTCGTCGGGCAGCTTGCGGCCCGCCTCGTCCATCAGCTGCCAGAAGGTCTTCTCCCCGAAGTCCGAGGCGAGATCTTCCAGCGCTGCCTGCTCTTCGTCCGAGAACTTCCCGTCGAGCCGGACCAACAGGCGCAACAGGCCGGCCAGCACCAGCTGCTCGCCGGCCTCGAGACTGCGGGCGCCGCTCGTGTCGGCGACGCCGCTCACGACCCCGGCGGCCAGAGTTGCTGCACGACATCGGCGAGCTTCTGGACCGTCTTGGGTTTCATTCCGTTGGACGCGTGGGGCCAGGCGAAGGTCTTCGCACCGACCTGGTTGCACGAGAAAGAGATGAGCACGTCGTTCGGCGGGCCGCCGGACGAGAACGACAGCCCCATCTCGGCGTACATGCAGGCCGCGTGGTTGTTGTCGAAGTTGCTGTCGTTCCCCAAGATCTTTCCGAGCTCTGCCTTCAGATCTTCGTCGATCACCTGGGTCTGGCTCAGGATGCGGAAGCCGTGGAAGCGCGGGGTGGTGTCTGCCACGGGTGCCGGCGCGGGTGCCCCCGGCTTGCCCCCCAACATGCCCGGCGGCAAGAGCCCGGGCGGGATCAGCGCCGACAGCCCCTGGGCGCCCTGTTGCATCCAGTTGCTGATCTCGGGCGGCAGGCCCGGCAGTGCGCCCGGCTGGGTCGGCGCGGGTGCCGCGGCGGCCGGCGGCTCGTAGTTCTGCAGGCGAAACGCCGTCAGGTTCGCGGTCTTCAGGGTGTCGAAAGGCGGCGCCGGCTTGCCCGCGCAGCCCACGCTGGCGGACGCGGCGAGCACTGCAACAGCGAACAGTGAAGCCTTGGTCATGGGCGTTTTCGTAGACGTAATTTGGAGGCCCGTCCAGCTGCGCTCCAATCTACGCGGAAAAGGAAGTACAAATTCCGCACCCGTGAGCCAGAAACGCGTCCTCGTCACCGGCGGCACCGGCTTCATCGGAGGCGAGCTGGTGCGCGCACTGTGCGCGAGCGGCGCGACGGTGACCGCGCTGGTGCGCTCGCCGACGACGGTCTTCGCACCCGGGGTTCGGGTCGTGCCGTGGAGCCAGTGCTCGGACGCCGTTGCCGGGCAGGACGCGGTGGTCCACCTGGCTGGCGAGCAGGCCGTGGGTGTGCGCTGGACCGAGAGCGCGAAGCAGCGCATCACCGCCAGCCGCGTCGACACGACCCGGCAGCTGGTGGCGGCCCTTGCGGCGGCCAGCCCCCGCCCCGGCGTGCTGGTGAGCGCTTCGGCCGTCGGCTATTACGGCGCCCGCGCGGGCGACGAGGCCCTCGACGAGACGAGCTCGCCGGGTTCCGACTTCCTCGCGAGGGTCTGCCAGGCCTGGGAGGCGGCGGCCCTGGCGGCCCAAGAGCTCGGCGTTCGGGTGGTGGTGGCACGGCTGGGCGTGGTGTTCGACCGGGGTGGCGGCGCGCTGGAAGCGATGGTCACCCCCTTCCGGATGTTCGCCGGCGGGCCCATCGGCAGCGGTGAGCAGGTCGTGTCGTGGGTCCATCGTGCCGACGTCGTCGGCATGGTTCGGCGCTGCATCGAGGATCCGGCGCTCTCGGGGCCGGTGAACGTCGTGGCCCCCGGGGCGGTCACCCAGGCCGAGCTGGCCCGCGCCATCGGCCGCGTGCTCGGTCGTCCGGCGTGGCTGCGGGTGCCTGCGCTGGCCTTGCGCGCCCGCTTCGGCGAAGGGGCCGACCCGCTCTTGACCGGGCAGCGCGCCGTGCCCGAGAAGATGCGTGCCGCCGGCTATGTCTGGCAACATCCCGATCTAGAGGCCGCGCTCGGCGCGCTTCTGGGCTGAGATGGACCCCGCGATCCGACGCGTGCTTTCGGCAGTGCTGCTGCTGCTGATGGTGATCTTCACCGGCGGCGTGGTGGTGTGGCTGATCGGCGGCGGGCGCTGGAGCCTTTTCGAGACCATCTACTACGCGATCTACACGGTCTCGACCGTGGGCTTCTCCGAGCTGCCGGGCACCGACTCGTTCGCCATAGTGCGAGTCGTCACCGGTGTGCTGATCTTGGGCGGGCTCGGCGCCATCGCGTTCTTCCAATCCACACTGACCGCGCTCTTGATCGAAGGGGTGATCGGGCGCGCGTTTCGGAGACGACGCATGCAGAAGCAATTGGAGAGCCTGTCCGGACACTTCGTGGTGGCGGGCTGCGGGCGCACCGGCAAGTACGTGGTGGAAGAGCTGGCGCAGATCGGGCAGCGGTTCGTCGCCATCGACCGGGACGAAGACATGCTGATGCGCCTCAGCGAAGAGATCGGCGGCGGCCTGCTCTATGTGGTGGGCGATGCGACCGAAGACCACACCCTGGTCGCAGCCGGCGTGAAGCGCGCCGCCGGTGTGGTCTCGGCGTTGTCCGACGATCGCGACAACCTGTTCATCACGCTCTCGGTGCGGACCCTGAACCCAAGCGCTCGCATCATCTCCAAGGCGGTCGAGATCGAGAACGAAGTGAAGCTCTCGCGAGCCGGGGCCGACTCGACCGTGAGCCCGAACCGGGTCGGTGCACATCGCCTGGTGAGCGAGCTGGTGCGCCCGGAAGCCACTGCGTTTCTCGACCACCTGCGCGTGGACCGGGACCTGAACTTCGAGTTCGTCGAGATGCCCGCGAAGTCCAGCTGGGCGGGCAAGTCGCTGCGCGCCATTCCGATTCGTGACCGCACCAACCTCTTGGTGCTCGCGCTGCGCGAGCCCGACGGCAATTACGTCTACAACCCTGCGCCGGGGCAGGTCGTCGAGGCGGGCGTTCAGTTCATCGTGATCGGTGAGCACGCCAACGTGGACAAGCTGCGCGCGCTGCTCGACGGCGACTGACCGCGCTCGCCCCAGGCCGACGGCGTCGTTCTGACCCGAGCGCGTCCCCGCTGAAGGCGTTGTTCTGTCCCGGGCGCGGCCACCAGGGTGGCATCAGCGTGGCTGAAGGCGTGGTGCTGACCGAAGCGCGGCCGGAGTGGCGGGCGCGGCGCTCACACCGGCAAGCCGCGGGCGCGCAGCACGTCGTCCAGGGCGGTGCGCAGCCGGGGCGAAGCGTCCGGGTAGGCGGCCCGGGCCACCTCGACGAAGCGGTTCCCCCGCCCCGCCTTGAGCGCCGTCAGCACGGCCTCGCGCTCGTCGGGTCCGCCGTGGTCCAGCGCGCCCAGCACCAGCTCGGCCGCTTCGACCGCATCGATGCGGGCGATCGACCGCAGCGCCGCCAGGCGCGCGTCGACCCGCGCCGATGTCCGGTAGATGCGCGAGAGCGGGTCGAAGGCGTGGTCGAACCGCAAGCGCTCGAGTGCCGCGACGGCCTCTTTGACCACGCCCGCATCCGAGTCCACCAGCGCGCGCTCGAGTGTCACGAACGTGCGCTTGTAATAGTAACGCGAGAGCGCGCGGACTGCGGAAAGGCGCACCGACGGAAGCTCACTACCGTACAGCGCCTCGAGCGGAGCGAGCAGCCCGTACAGCCCAATGGGTGCCAGGTGGTCGGCGACCAGCGCCTGAGCCTTCTCCATGTTCTTGGGCTCGGTCGCCTCGGCCGCCAGCGCGACCAGGCGCCCGAACAGCGCCGTCCGGCGGGTGATGCGGTCGCTGTCGTCTGCCGGATCGAGCAGCACGTCGGCGCATGCCTCGGCGGCGCTGCCCCGCTCTTCCCACTCGAGCAGGTCCACGTGCCACACGTCGGGCGGACCCACGTGCTCGCCCAGGCGCTCGTCGCGCAGCGTGGAGTCCACCGGCGCGTTCGACGCGTCCACGTAGCGCCTGGCCGCGCGGGCGTAGTGCTCGCGACGCGAGCCCTCGATCTCCAGACCTGCCAGCGCCTGATAGATCTCGCCGACCTTGGTGTATTGCCCGGCCTCGGCCTGCGCCAAGAGCCCCGCCACCAGCGCGTTCTCGACCAGGTGCGTCGGCCCCTGGCGCTTCGCCGTCTGCTCGGCCACGCTGGCCCACAGATCCGCCTGGTTCAGCGTGCCCCGTGCCGCCACGCGGTGCAGCCCCTGGCGCCGCGCGTATTCGGTCATCTCGCGACACAGCGTGGCCGCCGCCGAGTGCTCGCCGGCGAAGCCCGCCAGCTTGATGGCGTGCTCGTACAGCCGCAGGGCGTGATAGCGCAGGTTGTCTTCGGTCAAGATGCGGATGGCGTTCACGCAGCCTTCCAGCACGTGCTCGAAGGTGTCGGTGGCCGAGCCGATCTCGATCAGCACGTGGTAGCAGTCGAACGCGCGCTCGCGCTGCCCCATCGACTCGAAGCGGTCGGCGGCCTCTTCCAGCCGATGGACGGCCGCGATGGTGGCTTCACGGGCCGCGCGGGGGTCGTCTGCCTGGCGGCACATGCGTGCCAGGTTGAAGCGGCACAGGCCAGCCACGTAGCGATCCGAGCGTGCGCTGTCGACCAACTGCGACAGGCGCGACCACAGCGCTCGGGCGCCGGCAATGTCGTTGGCACGCTCGCAGCACACTGCGGCGCGCACCAAGAGCCCGGCTTGCTCCAGCTCGCGAGCGGCGGCCTTGTACAGCCGCTCGCGCTGCGAAGCGTCGCCTTCGGCCCAGCTCATGAAGGTGCGCGCGCGATCCACCGGGGGCACGCGCTCGAGCAAGCGCTGCTGGTGCGAGTTGTCTCCGGTGTACCACGCGGCGGCCAGGGCAGCGCGGTGCTCGCCCGCGCGCTCCAGCGCATCGGTCAAGAGCATCACCACGGCCGCGTAGCTCTGCTCGCGCGCGTGGCTGACCAAGAGCGACGCCATCAACATCTCGAGCGCGTCGTCCCAGCGGCCCCGTTCGGCCTGGCCGCGCGCCTTGGAGTAGCCGTCTTCGATCGAGGCGGGTGGCGTCAGGCGCGACAGGAGCTTGATCACGCCGCCTTCTCCGTACCCAGGATGCGCCGTGCCTCTTTGGCGCGCGCCGATCGGCTGGCCAGCGCCGAGTGGTCCACCACCCAGTGGGCGTCGAGCAGGTCCAGGTAATCGAGATCGAGAGCGCCCCCCGACGGCAGCATGAACAGCCCCGAGACCTTGGCGCGCCGGCTGATGGCGGCCATCACGTCCCGCGGCACGTACAGCGCGCCGTGAGTGAAGACGTGCACGATGGGCTCGCGCGGGTCGCGGGTGGAAGCGATGGCCAGCGTGCGCTCGACCTCGGCGAACACCCGAGACGGGTTGCGCCCGTGCTCGCCCTTGAACGAGAGCAGATACGCGATGGGCAGCTGACCCGACCGCGCCGAGTGAGCTTCGTACAGCCGCGAATCGAAGAAGCGGAAGGTGACGTCTTCACCCGCCAAGAGCAGCTTCTTGGCGCTGGCGATCGCCATCCCCCGCGCGAAGGTCGCGCGCTCGCCGCGCATGCTGGCCGAGGCGTCGACCAAGAAGTGGTGCACGCGACTCGCCTCGTCGTGGGCCTGCTCGCGGGCGTAGTACAAGACCTCGTCGTCGGCCATGCGACGCATCAGCTCGTCGCCGTCCCAGGCGAGCTCGGTCAGCACGAGGCCATCGATGCTGCCCTTGCGCGCGAGCCCCGAATAGCCGAAGGCCGCGTGGGTGCTGGCCGCCGGGCGGGCCTTGCTCTCGAGCACGCTGGGCAAGATCTCGAGCGAGAAATCGACCACGTCGTTGGCCTCGGGCGCGCCCAGCACCCCCAACAGGTCGACCTGCGCCAGCGCGCCCTGACCCGCGTCGCCGCCCAGCATGCCGAACAGCTGCAGCGTGTCCAGATCGAGCGCGTCGACCAAGGTGAGCACGTAGAGCCGCGCATCGGTCAGCTTGTTCAGCATGTCTACCTCGAACCCGCGCCGAACCTGGGGCAAGAGGGCCACGAGCTGGCCGTCGATGCCCTCGACCAGCGTGGCGTCGAGCGGCACGGCCACGGGGTAAGAGGGAGCGATCTGGATGCGCTGGGCCGTGCTGCCCAGCACCCGGGCAAGCAGCACCGCCAGCATGTCGTCGGTCATCCGCAGCGCACGCGATCGGCGCGCCGTCTCGCTGTCGGCGACCTCTTCGACCACCCGGCGGTAGTTGGCGAACAGGGCGGGCGGCGCACCGGTGGCCCCCACCAGCGCGTTCGGGTCCACGCGCGGAGCGATCTCGAGCTGCTCGTTCGGGCAACCCAAGAGCAGGCCGACGTCGTGGGCGACGAACAGGGGCACCCGCACCCCGAGCCGCTCCAGGTCGCGATGCCAGCGCAGCGCGCGCAGCGCCAGCGTGGCCGAGTGCGGGCGCACCACCGAGAAGGCCAGCGAGCCGAGGGGGCCCACTACGGCCGGATCACTCGCGAGCTCGGGAGGGACGGGCATGCGGGCGAGAACGGTACCAGAGCCTGGGCGCCGGCGCGCCGATCAGCCGCCGGAGGGCGGGCCCTCGCCCTCGGGCAGCGCGGCCGGTGGCTTGCGCCCGGCGAGCACCGGCAAGAGGTCCCACGAGCGCTCCCCGGTGATCAGCCGGGCGCCCCGCCGGTAGGTCACGTAGTTCCAGAGCCAGTTGGCGAGCACGCTGACCCGGTTGCGGAAGCCGATCAGAAACCAGATGTGGATGAACAGCCAGGCGCACCAGGCCAGGAAGCCGCTCATCCGCAGCGACCCGTTCAGCGCCTGCGCCACGGCGCGCGATCGCCCGATGGTGGCCATCACGCCCTTGTCGACGTAGCGGAACGGCTTGCCCGCCTTGCCGCCGCGGGCGATCGCCTGCGCCACGTACCGGCCTTGCTGGGCGGCCACCGGCGCCAGGCCCGGCAGCGGCGCCTCGTCACCCGCCTGCACCAGATGAGCGATGTCCCCGATGGCGAACACCTGGGGGTGCCCGGGAACCGAGCAGTCGACGCCGACCTTGATGCGCCCCGCGCGATCGAGCTCGGTGCCCAGCGTGCGGGCCACGCCCCGGGCCTTCACCCCCGCGGTCCACAGCACGGTCGCGGCGCTGATGCGCTCGCCGCCCGCCAGCCCCACGCCGGCGGCATCGATGGCATCGACCGAGGCGCCCACGCGCACCTCCACGCCCAGCTCGATCAGCTGGCGCAGGGCGCGCTTGCTCAGCTTCGGGTCGAAGCCCCCCGAGAGCAGGCGATCGCCGCGCTCGACGATCACGATGCGCGCCACGCTGGGGTCGATGGTGCGAAAGTCGTCCGCCAGCACGGTGCGCGCCAGATCGCTCAGCGCGCCGGCCACCTCGACCCCCGTGGGTCCGCCGCCGATCACCACGAAGGTGAGCAGCCGCTGGCGAGCCACGGGGTCGCTCTCGCGCTCTGCCGCCTCGAACGCGAGCAGCACGCGGCGGCGGATCTCCAGCGCCTCGTCCAGGTCCTTCAGGCCGAAGGCGTGGGGCTTCCACTCCTTCTCCTTGTCGAAATAGTTGGTGCGCGCGCCGGCGGCGATCACCAGCCAATCGAACGGGAGGTGGCTGCCGTCGTCGAGCACGCAGTGCTTGCCCGGCAGGTCGATGCGGGTGACCTCGGCCAAGAGCACCCGAGCGTTCGCTTGATGACGCAGCACGGTGCGGATCGGATAGGCGATGTCTGCGGGCGACAGCCCCGCGGTGGCCACCTGGTACAAGAGCGGCTGAAAGAGGTGGTGATTCGAGCGGTCGACCAGTGTGACCTGAACCGCGCTGCCGTGGAGCTCGCGCGCGGCGGAAAGGCCCCCGAACCCCCCGCCGATGATCACCACTTTGTCGGGGGGCGCATCGTTCATCGGCGCCCACCACGTACCGCAACGCTCGAGCAATTCCAATCCGCGTCGTTCTCACCGAGCGATGGACCCGAAAGCCGCCGAATCGCGCATGGGCCTGGCGCAGGTCAGGGAGGTGCTCGCCGAACCTTTCGCCCTCGGGCAGAACGCGCATGCGTGGCGCGCGCTGTGCGCCAGCCCACCGGAGAACACCGTGGCGCGAGCGAGCGCCTGAGCTCAACCGCTTGCTGCGGCCGGGTCGAAGCCCCGGCACGCCAGCACCGGCAGGCGCGGATACTTCGGGTAAGCAGGCTCCGTGCGCGAGCGCTCGCACAGCCAGAACTCGCTGCCGCGCAGGCTCTCGATGCGCCGGCCATGGCGGCAGCTCTGGCACAGCCCCGACTCGGTCATCCTTCGCGCTTCCAGAAGAAGCCGCGATCGATGCGGTCTTGGCGGAAGCTCGCGAGCCGCTCGAAGTCCAGAGCAAACGCGCCGGCGCCCGTGGGATCGATGGGCCGGAAGAGCTGCTCGGGTTCGGTCTGCGTCGGATCGGCGAAGCCGCCGACACCGCTGGTGAACAGCGCGGGAAGCTGGGACGGGTGACCCCAGTCGCTGATCCCCACGAACGTTCCCATCTCGTAGGCGCGCGCAATGGCCAGGTGGCGCCACAGCGACCGCGAGTAGTCCGGCGTGGGCTTGCGACTGACCGAGAGGGCGGGCACCAGGACGACGTCGGGCAAGTGCTGGGCCTGGTGAAACAGATCCGAGAACCAGAAGTCGGCGCAGATCAGCACCATGAAACGGCGACCACCGATCACGAATTCGCCCGGCGCAACCCCGCCCCGAACCCCGGCGCGCTCGCTGGCATAAGGTCGCACCTTCTCGTACTCGCCGAGCCGAGCACCGTCGGGCCCGACGGCAATGCCCGAGTTGACCAGCTCGCCGCCGCGGGCTTCGTGGTGCGAGCCCCCGACCACGTTGCACCCCAGAGCACGGGCCAGATCCGCGATCGCGCGGACGTACTGCTCGCGCGCGTGGGTCATCATGACGCGCTCCGGCAAGAGCAGCACGTCGTCCGCGAGCGGCGTGATGCCGGCCGCCGCCAGCGAGCTCGAGACCGCCGCGATGTTGTCGGCGGCCTCGGAGTGGTCGAGCTGAGGTTGCACCAGCACCAGGCGCATCGTGATCGTCACCTAGCATGGACCACCGCCTTGGATTACCCTTCCGCGCATCACCGCGGGAGGAGCCGACATGGTTCCATCGAACAAGCTTTTCCGTTGGGGCGCCATCTGCGCCGGTTTCGTTCTGGCCATCGCGTGCGGGGGCAGCAGCAAGGAAGACGACGCGTCCACGGGAGGCGCCGGCGGCGCATCCGGCGGTGGCGGCGGCGCTTCGGGCGGCGCGGCCGGCTCGGGCGGCACGGTGGCGTCGGGCGGGTCGGCTGGAACGGCCAGCGGCGGCTCGACGGCCAAGTGCCACACCACCGTCTACGGCCCGGGCAAGCTGGTCTACGTCGACTACGACAAGTACGGCGGGAAGATGAACAGCACCTGCTCGGGCACCGACCACCAGGACATCCAGAACCCCGAGAAGCTGGTGTTCCTGGGGGATTCGATCACGTTTGGTACTCTGCCCACGCCGGGCAACCAGGTCTACCGCCAGCTGCTGACCAACCTGGCCAAGGCCCAGTGGCCGAGCATCGAGGTCGCAAACTGCTCGAACAACGGCGATCAGACCGATGATTTCTTCGCGGGAACCAACCAGATCCCCAAGTGCTTCCCCGCCGCCGAACCGAAGAAGACGCTGGTGGTGATCACCATGGGCGGCAACGACATTGCCGCGATGGCGAAGGACAAGCTCTCGTTTGCCGCAGCCAAGGCCGAGTCGGACAAGGTCCTGGTCAACATGAAGAAGGCCGTGGACTGGCTGAAGGACCCGAAGAACTTCCCCAACGGCTCATGGGTGGTGTTCGCGAACGTCTACGAATACACCGGCCTGACCGCCGATCTCAGCTCGTGCCCCGCCGGAGCCTTTGCGGGGCTGAGCGGCTCGTGGGAGGTCGGCACCTCGGCGCTGGTGCAGCTGCGCGAGGGCTACATGAAGATCGCGGTCGACGCCAAGGCCGACATGATCTTCCTGGGTGAGCACTTCTGTGGCCACGGGTACAAGTACAACGACACGAAGTCGCAGTGCTACATCCCGAACTCGAGCAACTGGTTCGACATCAGCTGCATTCACCCGACGCCGGCGGGTCACAAAGAGGTCGCCGACCTGTTCTGGAAGACCATCAGCGAGTGAGGTCTTTGCGGAAGTAGTACTCCACCGTGTCGCTCTGATCGTGGAGCGCGCGGGTGGTCGGGCCGCGCACCCAGCCGCGCCGCTCGTAGAACGCGTGCGCGGTGGTGAAGCGCGTGTCGCTCCACAGATCGATGAAACGCGCGGCGCGCGCCCGAGCCGCAGTCTCGATGCGGTCCACCAGCTGGCCGCCGAGCCCGTGCTTGCGCTCGCTCGAGTGCACGTACAGCTTCTTCAGCTCGATGCCACTTTCGTCCGTGGCCGGCGCGAAGCCGATGCAGCCCACCACCTGGCCGTCGCGTTCGGCGACCCAGAACTTTCCCCCGTGCGCGCTGAAGTGGCTGGCGATACACCGCAGCTCGGGCAGCTCGCCGTCCACGTCCATCACGCAGCCGGGGTATTCGGCGAACACGCCCGCGATCAGCTCGATGAGCTGGTCGGCGTCCTGATCCTGGGCCTCTCGAACCGTCAGCACGGGTGGAGCGATATCAAGGAAGCGGAAGAAGGAAGATCGCTCGCGTTAAGTGCGCACCGAGGTGCGCAAGGCTCTAGGGGCAAAGCGAGCGGCTCAGGCCAATGCCGGCATCGGCAGGCGCAGGCGCTCGAGGAGCTTCATCAGGCGTCGCATGGGGTTCGTTTCTGCACCGGCTCGTTCAGGTGAGCCCATGTGCGCGGCCCTCGTACAAGAGGCGCCCGGGTTTTGCAAGTTCTTGCCGACCCACGCGGCTAAGTACTCGAAACCCGGTGGCGCCCGCGGTACGCCGGGGCGATGCCTGAACCGCGGGTTCTGGTCGTGGGCTGCGGCGCCATCGGCGGGGTGATCGCCGCGCACCTGCTCGATCTGGGGCAAGACGTCTCGCTGCTGACCACGAACGCGGCCATCGCGGCGGCTCTGCGCGAGCACGGCGTCCGCGTCACCGGCGACGAGCCGCCGGCCACCGTGCACGCCCGCGCGGTGTTCGAGCGGCTCGGGCCCGACGTGGAGCCCTTCGACACCGTGCTGCTCGCGACGCAGCCGCCGCAGGTCGAAGCCGCTGCCGAGAGCGCGGCCGGGGTGCTCGCGCCCGACGGGCGGGTGGTCTGCTTCCAGAACGGCCTGTGCGAAGAGCGGGTGGCGAAGATCGTCGGCGCCGAGCGCGTGGTGGGCGCGGTGGTGACCTGGGGCGCTTCGATGCTCGAGCCCGGGCTCTACGAGCGCACCAGCTCGGGTGGTTTCAGCGTGGGCCGCCTGGACGGAACGCGCGACGCCCGCCTGGACGAGCTGGCGCGGCTCCTCGAGGCCATCGGCCCGGTCAGCCTCACCGACAACCTGCGCGGCGCACGCTGGAGCAAGCTTGCCATCAACTGCGCCATCTCTACCCTGGGCACGATCGGCGGCGACCGACTGGGCGTGCTGATGCGGCAGCGCTACGTGCGCCGGCTGGCGCTCGAGGTGATGACCGAGGTGGTGGCCGTGGCCCGGGCCGAGCAGGTGCGCCTGGAGAAGGTCAGCGGCACGTTCGACCTCGATTGGTTGGCCCTGACCGACGCCGAGCGGACCGCCGCGGCCTCGCCCGGTCTGATGGCCAAGCACACCCTGCTGCTCGCCGTGGGGGCACGCTATCGGCGGCTGCGCTCGAGCATGCTGGCGGCCATCGAGCGGGGGCGCGAACCGGCGGTCGAGTTCTTGAACGGCGAGGTGATCGCGCGGGCAGAGCGCCACGGCATCGAGGTGCCGGTCAACCGCGCCGCCCGCGATCGGGTGTGGAAGATCGCACGCCGACAAGAGCAGGCCTCGCACTCGACCCTGCGTGCGCTATACGAGCAGACACGGTGAACAAGCTCGCGGCGCTCTTCCTGGCCCTGGCCCTCGTGGCCTGCGATCGCGGCGGTGACGAGCCGAGGGTGCTCTACCCGGCCGGCAAGTTCGCGCTGACCGACCAGTCCGGGGCCGAGTTCGGCAGCACCCAGCTGGCCGGCAAGACCTGGATCGCGGCCTTCTTCTTCACCCGCTGCCCGACCATCTGCCCGAAGATCACCCGGCGGATGAAGGACCTGCAGTTCACCGCCAAGTCGAAGCGCATCAACGTGCGCTTCGTCAGCATCAGCGTGGATCCCGAGAACGACACCCCGCCGGTGCTGAGCGACTATGCGAAGAAGAACGAGCTCGACACCACGACCTGGACGCTGCTGACCGGCGACTACGAGACCGTCAAGAAGACCACGCTCGAGGGCTTCAAGGTGGCGCTCGAGGGCAAGGCCGACGCCGCGGCGCCCGAGATGGGCATCATGCACGGCTCGCACCTGGTGCTGGTGGACAAGGCCGGGCAGATCCGCGGTTATTATCGCACCAGCGACGATCACGAGATGCGCCAGATCATGGTGCACGCCGCCAAGATCGCGAAGTAACCACAAAGCACCAACGCCGCGGCCCTCGGAGCGAGAGCGCGCGGCGTTCGGCGCGACGTGTGGAACGCGGCTCAGTAGTAGCCGAGGATGCCGACGGTCAGACCGTACGAGGTCACCTTGGCGTCGGTCTCGGTGCTCGGGCCGGTCGCGGGCTCGTTCTTCACGGTGCCCGAGAGGCCGTAGTCCACGTACGGGCCCGCCAGGATGGCGAAGTGCTCGATCGGCGAGATGCCGACCATGGCTTCGACGGTCAAGGCCATGCCGCTGAAGGTGGTGGTCGAGGTGCCGCCGGTCGTCCCGCCCGTGGTCACCTCGCTCTTGCTGCTGAGGTAGGTGATGCCTGCGCGCGGCCAGAGCGAGAAGGTCTCGTCGAAGGCCACGGCGTAGCCCACGCGCGGCGAGATGACGAAGGTGCTGTTGGTCGGGCCGTCCGACGACCCGGCGTCGGTCTCGTCCTCGCTGCTGCTCGTGAAGTACATCAGCGAGCCGCCGACGCTGATGCTCTCGACCACGAAGAAGTCGAGGGCCAGCCGTGGGATCATCATTCCCGGGGCGTTCAGCCCGCCGCCACCCGGATTGCCGAACAGCGCCACGTTGGTGGACTTGTGCGTTTGATCCCCACCCTTGTCGGGCGAGAGGGTGGCCCGATCGAACGCCACGCCCATCACCCGGTCCACGCCGAAGGTGATCTGGCTCTCTTCGCCGATGTTGTCGAGGCCCGCCGAGCGCACCGGCGGCGGTCCCGGGGTGTAGCTGCCTTGGTAGCCGCCGCCGTACTGAGCCGAGGCGAGGCCGCTCACCAGAAACAGCCCGAGCCCACACAACGAAGTCAGTTTCGTCTTCATGATTTCCTCCGGGAAGCGCGCCTGGTCATAGCCCATGCCGGGCGGGGCTGTCCCGTGAAAAACCGACGTCAGGGCTCGAGCAGCGCCAGCGCTTCGGCGATCTTTGCCTCGAGATCGGCGGGCGAAGCGCCACAAAGGGTGACGTGACCCAGCTTGCGGCGCGCCCGGGGGAGCTTGCCGTAATCGTGAAGGTGCGCGCCGGCGATGCCGAGCACGCGGGCCGCCGGCGGCATGTGCCCGACGAAGTTGAGCATCGCCGTCGGTCCCCTGGCCGAGGCGCTGCCCAGGGGGAGGCCGCACACCGCGCGCAGGTGGTTCTCGAACTGGCTGGTCTCGGCCCCTTCGATGGTCCAGTGCCCCGAGTTGTGGACGCGGGGCGCGATCTCGTTGGCGAAGAGCGTGCCGCCCACTTCGAACAGCTCGAGGGTCAGCACGCCCACGTAGCTCAGGCGCTCGAGCAGCCGCCGCGCGTGCTCTTCCGCGCGGGTTTGCTGCGCCGGGTCCAGGTTTCGGGCCGGCGCGCGGCTCAGGTGAAGGATGCCCTCGCGGTGCTCGTTCTCGACCAGCGGGTAGAAGCGGGTGTCCCCCGAGCGGCTGCGCACGGCGATCAAGCTGAGCTCGCGCGAGAACGTGACGAAGGCCTCGAGCAAGAGCGGCTGCCCGCCCAGCGCGCGCCACGCCGCATCGGCGTCGGCGGCGCTTCGGATCACGTGCTGCCCCTTGCCGTCGTAGCCGAAGCACCGGGTCTTCAGCACCGCGGGCAGGCCCACTTCGGAGAGCGCGCTCGCCAGGCCGGCCGCGTCGTCCACCGCCGCGAACTTCGCGGTCGGGATCCCCAGCTCTTGGAACGCCGTCTTCTCGTGCAGGCGGTCCCGGGCCACGGCCAGCGCCTTCGCGCCCGGGCAGACCTGGGTGCGCGTCGCCAGCATCTCGACGGTCTCGACCGGGACGTTCTCGAACTCGAACGTGACGACGTCGCATTCGGCCAGTTGCGTGAGCGCCTGCGCGTCGCCCCAGGGGGCCACCACGTGCTCGGCCAGCGCGCTGGCTGGGGAGCCCGCTGCCGGATCCAGGAAGCAGAAGCGCAGACCCAGTGGGTAGCCCGCGAGGGCGAGCATGCGGCCCAGCTGGCCTGCGCCCAGGACGCCGACCTTCACGCCTCAGGCCCCCTTGCGCGGATCGGGGTGCGCGAGGACCTTCTTGGTCTGCGCGTCACGGTAGCGGCGATACGCCTCGCGGATTACCGGGTGCTTCGCGCCGAGCATGGCCGCGGCGAGCAGTGCTGCGTTCACCGCGCCAGCCCGACCAATGGCCAGGGTGCCGACCGGCACGCCGGCGGGCATCTGCACGATCGAAAGCAGCGAGTCGACGCCCTTCAGCGCCTTGCTCTCGACCGGCACGCCCAGCACCGGCAGCGCCGTTTTGCTGGCCGCCATGCCCGGCAGGTGCGCGGCCCCGCCGGCGCCGGCGATCAGCAGCTCGAGCCCGCGACCCTCGGCGCCCTCGGCGTATTCGAACAGCAGATCGGGCGTGCGATGGGCGCTGACCACCGTCACTTCGTTGAAGATGCCCAGCTCGTCCAGGGTCTCGACGGCGTGACGCATCGTCTCCCAGTCGCTCTGAGAGCCCATGATCACGCCGACCAACGGAGCAGACTTCTTCGCCAAAGGGTGGCCAATCTACCCCAGGGCTCGAAATGGTAGAAGCGTTCGATGCGCCACTTGGCCTGGTTTCTGACGCTGGCTTGCTGCGGATGTGCGGGGCCCGTGCCGGCGCCTCGGCCCGCGAAGCAAAAACCTGCGCCCGTGGCCGAAGCACCCGCGGCGCTGCGCCCCGCGAGCGCCCGCGAGCGCGCCATCGCGGCCGAGCTGCGAGCCGACGTTGCCGAGCTGGCGGGCAAGATCGGCGAGCGCAACGCCGACAAGAAGTGGGAGCTGGCCAGCGCCGCCGACTGGTTGGTCGAGGCGCTCGAGAAGGCCGGTTACGCCGTGCAGCGCGACGGTCACGAGATCGACGGCGTGGCGGTGCAGAACCTGGCGGCCGAAGTCCGGGGGGGCCGGGCCGCGAAAGAGGTGGTGATCGTCGGCGCGCACTACGACTCGGCGCAAGGCAGCCCCGGGGCCAACGACAACGCGTCGGGCGTGGCTGGGGTGCTGGCCCTGGCCCGCCGCTACAAGGGCGCGGCGATCGATCGCAGCCTGCGCTTCGTGCTCTTCGCCAACGAAGAGCCGCCGCACTTCCAGACCCCGAAGATGGGCAGCTGGCTCTACGCACAAGGGGTCCAGGCGCGGGGTGAGAAGGTGGTGGCCATGCTCAGCCTGGAGAGCATCGGCGTGTACAGTGACGCGGCCGGGAGCCAGCGCGCGCCGAAGGCCCTCGAGGGCAAGGTGCCCACGGTCGGCAACTTCACCGCGGTGGTCGGGAACACCGAGTCGAAGGCGCTGGTCGATCTGGTCGCCGAGGGGCTCAGCGTGCGTGGCAGCCTGCCGGCCATCGGCGCGGCGCTGCCTCGCGAGGTCCCCGAGGCGGGCTGGTCCGATCACTGGTCGTTCTGGAAGATCGGCGTGCCGGCGGTGATGATCACCGACACCGCGCCGTTTCGCGACCCGCACTATCACCGGCCCACCGACACGCCCGCGCGCCTGGACTATGACCGCGCCGCGCGTCTGGTGGTGGGCCTCGAGAGCGTGATCGCCGAGCTGGTGGGCGAAAGCACCGCGCTCGCGCCGGACAAGAAGTCGAAAGACCTGCTGGTGCCTTGATCGCGCCCGGCGCTCGGTGTCACGCTGCCGGGCGTGCGGGCCGATCGCCGCCATTTCCTGCGCCTCACGTCCGTGGCCAGCCTGGCCATCGGTGGCGGCATTGCGCTGGTGCGGGGTGGCGGATACTCGCTTCCGCCCGGCGTCACGCTGGCCGAGCTCGCTCCCTGGCAGTGGGTGGTGTTCGACGCGGTGGGGGCCCGCATCCTCGCTCCCGAGCGGGCCGACGTGGGCAGCTTCGCCGATGCGTACGTCGCCGGGCTGGCGCCGCGCGATCGCGACGACCTGATGGGGCTGCTCGCCTACGTGGAGCACCTGGCGCCGCTGACGGCGGGCTTCGGGCCGCGCTTCAGCCAGCTCGGCCCCGAGCAGCAAGATCGCGTGCTCGAGGCCATCGAACGCCATCCCATCGGGCTCTTGCGCGCCGGCTTCCAGGCGCTCAAGGCCCTGGCGCTGATGGCCCACTATCGCCGCGACTCGAGCTTCGGGGCCCTGGGCTATGGCGGCCCGGTGGTGAAGTGGAGCCCGCGGTGATCGAGCTCGGTCGCCGGCTGCGCACGGCCCAGCGCTGGACCGCCGACGTGGTGATCGTCGGCACCGGGGCCGGGGGCGGCATGGCGGCGAGCCAGCTCGCGCGGCGCGGGGCGCGGGTCATAGCCCTGGAAGAGGGCCCCTCGCTCAGCGCGCGCGACATGTCGCAGCGCGAAGACGAGATGATGCCCCTGCTCTATCAAGATCGCGGCGGCCGCTGCACCGCCGATCTTGCGATCCGCGTCATCGGCGGGCGCACCGTCGGCGGCAGCACGGTGCACAACATCAACCTGTGCAAGCGGCTGGCGCCCGAGATCTTGGACCACTGGGCCCGCGAGCACCAGGTGAGCGGCCTGTCCGAGGCCGAGCTTCGTCCGGTGTTCGAGAGCGTGGAGCGCGACCTGTCGGTGAGCACCATCGACCCGCAGCGTCGCAACGCCAACAACCGCGTGCTCCAGCGCGGCGTCGAGGCCCTGGGCTGGAAGGGCGGCCCGCTGATGCACAACCGCGTGGGCTGCCAGGGCTCGGGCTTCTGCGAGATCGGCTGCCCCTACGACGCCAAGCAGAACGCCGCCAAGGTGCTGATCCCCGACGCGGTAGATCGCGGCGCGCGGGTCGTCTCGGACGTGCGCGTGACGCGCGTCTTGCACGATGGGCGGCGCGCACGCGGCGTGGTGGGCGTAGCGCTCGGGGAGGGCGGGCGCCCGCTGGCCGACGTGCGCGTGGATGCCGGCGCGGTGGTGCTGGCGGGCAGCGCCATCGGCAGCGCGGCCCTGGCCCTGGCCAGCCACCTGCCCGACCCGCACGCGCGCCTGGGACGTGGTTTGCGCATGCACCCCGGGGTCGCGGTCGCCGGGCTGTTCGACGAGCGCATCGAGGGCTGGCGGGGCATTCCGCAAAGCTACGAGTGCACCGAGCTCCTCGATCTGTCGCCCGGCAGCGACCGGCGCATCTGGATCACCACCGCCTTTGCGCACCCCATCGGTGCGGCGATCATGCTGCCCGGCTTCGGCGATAAGCACCGCGCCTGGATGCTTCGCTACCCGCAGATCGCGGTGCTCACGGCGATGCTCCACGACGAGACCGAGGGCAGCGTCACGCTGGCTCGCGACGGGCGGCCGCGGATCGAGTACGTGCTGAGCCCGTCCGACTCGGAGCAGCTGGCCCGGGGGGTGAGGGCCTGCGCCCGCCTCCTCTTCGCAGCCGGCGCCCGCGAGGTGCTGGTGACCAGCCTGCCGCCCATCACACTCACGCGCGCCGATCAGATCGAGGCCATCCCGAGCTCCGTTGCGCGTCCGCACGGCATGCCCATGGCCGCGGTTCATCCGATGGGCACGCTGCGCCTGGGCGACGACCCGCGCCGAGCCGTGGTCCGGAGCAGCGGCGAGCATCACCAGGTCGAGGGCCTGTTCGTGCTCGACGGCTCGCTGTTCCCCACCAGCATCGGCGGGCCGCCGCAGATCGGCATCTACACGCTGTCGCGGCACCTGAGCCGGCACGTGGCGGCGCGGGCTGGCGCTGTATAGACCGCCAGCAAATTTGCCGTCATACTGCTGGCGATGTTTGCACGGTCGGCCCGGGTGCCCGCCCGCTCGTTCTTGCTGCTTGGCCCGCGCGGCACGGGCAAGACGACCTGGCTGCGCGCCCAGCTGCCCCAGGCGCTGTGGTTCGACCTGGTCCTGGACCGCGAGATGCTCCGGCTCGTGCAGAGCCCCGAGGCGTTCCGCCAAGAGGTCCTCGCGGCCAAGCGTGGGACTTGGGTGGTGGTCGACGAGATCCAACGCCTTCCCTCGTTGATGGGGGACATTCAGGATCTCATGGCGCGGCACCCATCGCGCTGGCGCTTCGCGCTGACCGGTTCCAGCGCACGGCGCCTGCGACGCGAAGGGGTGAACCTGCTGCCCGCGCGCGTCGTCAACCAGCGTTTCTTCCCGCTGACGGCCCAGGAACTTGGAGGGCTGCCGCCCCTGGACGACTTGCTTTCGTTCGGAACGCTGCCTGCAGTTCGGGCCGCCCAGGCACGGAGCGCGCGCGTGCGACTGCTCGAGGCCTACGTCGAGAACTACCTCGCTCAAGAGATCCGAATCGAGGCTGCGGTGAAGCGACTCGACTCCTTTGCTCGATTTCTCAGGGTTGCCGCGCTGGCCAACGGCCAGGTGACCAACGTATCGAGCATCGCCCGCGACGCCGGCGTCGCTCGCCCCACCGTGCAAGGCTATTTCGACACCCTGGTGGACACCCTGCTTGGCGTGTGGCTCCCGGCTTGGCGTCCGCGCGCGAAGGTCAAAGAGGTCGCCCACCCGAAGTTCTACCTGTTCGATCCCGGCGTCGTTCGCGCTCTCGGCGGACGCCTACGCGAGCCGATGGAGCGTGAAGAGCGGGGGCATCTGCTCGAGACCTACGTGCTTCACGAGCTCAGAGCGCACATCGAGCAGCGTTCGGTGGGCGGGGAGCTCTCCTACTGGCGCACGCCCGCTGGGTCGGAGGTGGATTTCATCTGGACGCGAGGCGGAAAGACCGTGGCCATCGAGGTAAAAGCCAAGGACCGCTGGGACCCCCGTGGCGTGCAGGCACTGCATTCGCTGGGGACTGCGATGCCCCTCGGGAAGGCGTTCGGGGTGTACCTGGGCGCGCGCGCGCTGCGCGACGCAGACGTCGAGGTTCTGCCCCTCGGCCAGTTCTTGGAGCGCTTGCACGCTGGGCGCGTGCTCGGCAAGTGAACGCGCTGGTCCGCACCGCGCAGAGCTGATACCCGGAGGCATGCGCGCGTTCTGTTGCTTCGCCCTGGCCCTGGTCGGCTGCGCCCCCGAGCCGCCGCCGAAGATGATCGACGAGCCCGCGACGGCGTCGCCCGCGCCGAACCCCGCACCGCCGGCGGTGCCGCGGGCGCTCGACGCCGGCGTCGAGGCGGCGGCGTCGGACGCTGCGGCGGCCGACTGGGACGCCGAGCTGGCCTGGGCCAAGCAGCGCTGGCCGAAAGACCTTGCCGGGATCGAGCATCGTTCCCCCGTGGCCGCGCTGGTGGCGTGGGTGCCCGCTGACAAACCGCTGCCGGTGTGGGTTGCTACTCGCGACATCGCCTGCCGGCCGGGAGAGCTGGCGCGCAAACCGTCCGAAGGAAGCGAGCTCGAGCTGACCGTGGTGCTCAAAGAGAGCCAGGTGGGCGGGGTGCGACAGCGCGTGGTCACCACCGCGCCGGTCGGCGATCGGATGCGCATCAGTGCGAACACCGAAGAACAGCGGCAGAATCCCGACGGTTCGTGGACCACGGTGGGCGTCTCGTCCACCTCGGGGCTGATCCCCCACGCTGCTCTTTCATCGGTCACGAACGACGTTGCGCGCTTCGACGGTCACTGGCTCGAGGTCGACGCCACCTGCTCCAGCGAACAGCTGGCTTGCGGCGATGCCGGGACGCGGAGCTGCGTCACCTGCCGCGACGTGGCGCTGAAGGTGAGCGAGCGACAGCTCGGCGTCCGGGCGTCGGCCGCGGTCTCTCTTTCCAGCTGCCCTGAGCCGTGCCCGCCGGCGAACGACAACCCCGAGCTCGGGCGGGTGCGCCGGCTGTTCGATCAGATCGAAGCGTTCCGCGCGCAGCCCAAGGGCAACAGTCTCGCAGGCGGGCTGTATCGAACGCTGCCGGCGTGCCGCGCGGGCGCCGCGCGCAAGTGAGCACTCACGACCCCGCGGCCACGACGCACGTTCCGCAGAACGCGAGCGTCCACGCGATGAGCAAGAGGGCGACGATGCCGAGCACGATCCACAGCCACGACAGGCTGCGCGTGGCGGGGTGCGGCTGGGGCGCTGCCAGGGTGTTCGCGGCATAGGGCGAGGGCAGGGTAGGCGCCGGCGTTGCCAGGGGCGCGGCGCCGTGGACCCGACCCACCGGGAAGGGGGTCGCGGGCGTCGCCGGGTGCGGGGTGGGCAGCTGCGCATGGCCCGAATACGCCAGGCTGGGCGAGCCGATGGGCCGCGTGGGCGCCGAGTCGCCGAGCGGGGCGAAGGCCTCGGGCGGAAGCTGCGGCAGGCACTGCTCGATGGCCACCCGGAAGTCGAGGGCGGACTGATAACGATACGCTGGGTCCTTCTGCAGCGCGTGGAGCAGCACCGCCTCGAGCGCCGGCGGCAGATCGGGGCGCAGGAAGCTGGGCGCCGGCGGCATCTGCTCGACGTGGGCCTTGAGCAGCTCGTACAGCGTCTGCGCCGGGAACGGCCGCTGGCCCGTGGCGCCCTCGAACAAGATCACGCCGGCGGCGTACAGATCGGCGCGGTGATCCACGTGGGCGCCCATCGCCTGCTCGGGTGACATGTACTGCGGCGTCCCCAAGAGCGAGCCGGTGCGCGTCGCGTCGCTGACGCCGCCCTGGTCGGGGCGCAGCTTGGCAATGCCGAAGTCCAAGAGCTTCACCCGCCCGCTCTTGAGCACGTAGACGTTGTCGGGCTTGAGATCGCGGTGCACG
This sequence comes from Polyangiaceae bacterium, assembly GCA_023150915.1. GTDB lineage: Bacteria > Myxococcota_A > Polyangia > Polyangiales > Polyangiaceae > JADJKB01. The sequence continues at coordinate 2,495 of JAKLKA010000027.1, read as the reverse complement.
ATCTGCTGCTGGTGCGCGGCGCCCAGGCCTTCCAGCACCTCCATCACCACCCGGCACAGCGAGCCCAGCGGCAGCCCGCCCACGCGCTTCATGTAGGCCGACAGCGGCGAGCCGTCCAAGAGCTCCATCACGATGTAGGGTCGCTTGTCGGGCGTCCACGCGAAGTCCGAGACCGTCACGATGTTGTCGTGATGGATCAGGTTCACCGCCTTGGCCTCGGCGAAGAATCGCTCGACCAGCGAGGGGTGCTGTGCGCACTCTTGCGACAGGAACTTGACCGCCACTCGGCTGCCAATGCTGGGGTGCACGGCCTTGTAGACCGAGCCCATGCCGCCCTTGCCGAGCAGTGACGTGATGCGATAGCTGCCCGCCATCTGGCCGAGCAGCGCGTCGTCGCCCGCGCTGGCGAGCGCGCCGCCGTCCTCGGTGCAGAAGCCCGCTGCGGGGAACGAGCGACCGCACTCCGGACAGACGAACATGGGCGGGCCGGAGCTTTACAGAGCCTCGCGGTCCCGTCCACAGACGCTCAGTGTTTGCGTCGGCCGGCCAGGATCTTCACGAACGAACGCGAGGCGAGCTCTTCGGCGGACAGCCCCGACAGCCGGGCGGCCTCGTCGACCGTGAGGGCGCCGCAGTTCTTCGCGCGCAAGAAGAAGTTGAGCAGACCTTGCCCCGTGGCGGCGTCGTCGAACAGGTCGCCGACCAGGGTGGCCTGCGCCGCGCGATCGACGAAGTTACGCAGCCGGTCGCTGGCGGCGTCGAGCCCGCCCAGGAAGAAGCTGTAGACCGCGGCGTAGCGCGTGATCAGCTGGGCGGGGTGCAAGTCCCAGCCTTGATAGAACCCGCCGACCAGGCCGTGCAGGGCGTTGTCGTAGTGCAGCTTCCACGCGCGCTGCACGCTCTCCAGGTTCTCGGCCATCTGCTTCGGGCCAAGGGCCGGGCCGTCTTTCGGCTGGGCGTGCGGCGCAATGGGCATCACGGTGGTTGCGCCGTCGCTCATCCAGATGCCGGTGCTGGCCAGGCTGACCTGCATCACGTGCTTGGCGAAGTCGCACGACAGGTGCTTGATGCTCTGGTGCGCTGCCGTCACGTTGCAGCTGGCGGTGTAGTCGTAGGTGCCGAAGTGCGCCGAGACCACCCGGCCCTCACCCGCGTCGATCAGGCTGGGCAGGCTGGCGCGGCCGTCGGCCGCCAAGATCGCCTGCGTGGTCTCGATCATCAGCTCCATCTTGAGGGCGCCGGGCAGAAGCCCGGTCTTCTTCTCGAGGGCCTCGAACAGCCCGCGAAGCGCCACCACCTGCTCGGGCATGATCACCTTCGGCAGGGTCACCACGAAGTTGTCGGGCAGCTTGCCCGCCGTCTTTTCGGCCAGGGCCGTCACGTAGAGGTCCAGCGTGCGGATGCTGCGCGCGCGCAGCTCGGCCGAGAGCGGCTTGATCCGGATGCCGAGGAAGGGCGACAGCACCTTCTCGGTCATGCCCTTGGCCGTCTCGTCGGCCGCTGCCACCGCGTGCGCGTCTTCTTCGGCGTCGGGGCGGTTGCCGTAGCCGTCCTCGAAGTCGATGCGATAGTCTTCGACCGGCTCGCGGGCGAGCTTGTCTTTGATGCGATCGTAGATCACCACCGCCAGCGCGGCGTGGCGGTCGGTGCGCCGGGCCAGCTCGGGGTTTTCGCGCACCGCCTTGGCCACGGCGTCGGCCTCGCCCAGCGCGCTGGGCAGGGTGCTGGCGCCCGGCAGGTCGATGGCCCGCGCCAGCGCGAAAGGATCGGGCGCATAGGTGGCGAGGGCGCGCAGCGCCAGGTCCCCCAGCTTCTTGGCCGTACCGGCCTTGAACAGGTGCGCCCCGCCGTACACCGTGTGCACTGGCTGGCGCGCGCCCGACTCACCGGGAAAGTGGCGGGCGAAGCGCTGTTCGGCGTCGGCGAGCGGGGCAACCAGAGCATTGATGTCCTGAGAACCGAGCGACGTCTTCATGGCGCGGACGGCTTAGCGCATTTCAGGCGGCGGCAACAGCCGGCGGGCGGTGGCGCCACTCCCGATCGGTTCTCGTCAGGGCGACCTGCAGCGTCCGGCTCAGGAGCGAGGCGACCGGACCGGGGTCGAGGCGCGAGGCCCGTCTCTTGCCGCCACGGGCGCATCACGCCGCAGCCATCGGGGGCGGTGACCGGGGTGGCGTGACCGGGGAAGGTCACGCTGCGCCACAGCGAGAGCAGCGTGTACGCGATGCGACGCAGAACCATGACGACCACGGTGGCGCGTGGGTTCTGCTCGCGCGCACGCGCCCGAGCCGGTCATCGCAGTTGTACCGGGGCCGCTGCCGCTGCCGAGGCGACTGACGGCACTCCGGCCCACCGCCTTTGTGTGGGGGTGGGCTCGAAGCGTCTCAGGGCGTGAGCACCGCGATTGCGGCGCGGAGCAGCGGCTCGGGTCGAGGCTCCACTCCACGCGCGCGCACCTGCCGGACGGCTTGCTCGGCCTGGGCTCGCTTGAACCC
>JAKLKA010000220.1 GCA_023150915.1 Polyangiaceae bacterium | reverse complement strand
ACCTCTGCCGTTGCCGCAGCCAGCGCGGGCGCGGGCGCCGGGGCGGGGGCGCTCCACGCGGCCATGCGACCGCTGTCGCGCGCGCGGGCCACGTCACGGTAGAGCCGCGCCAGCGCGCGCCGCGCCGCCGCGCGATTGACCGGAACCAGCGCGACCTCGATCTCGCGGATCAGCCCCTCGATCCCCGCCCCGCTGCCCTTGTGCGCGGCCCGCAAGAGGCCCGGCGTGACGCTGCTCGCGTCGAGCAGCATCAGCCCGAGCATTGCGCGCAGCCCGTGCTCGGCCGCTGTGTCGTCGGCCGAGTGCCCGCCGCCCACGCGCACCTGCCCCTCGTCCGACAGCGTGACGTCGTCGAACCCCAGAGCGCGCGGGGCGCCAGCGATCTGATCGGCCGCGGCCAGCACCAGGTAACCGGCCACCTCGGCGGCCAACGACGCGCTTCGTGCGCACGCAGCGCTCATGATTTCGTGCAGCTTGACGCTCATGCGACACCTCCGCGCACCAGCACGCCGTGAGCACGAAGGAACGTCTTCGCCTCTTCGATCGTGTGGATGCCGTCGTGAAAAATCGAAGCAGCCAGCGCCGCGTCGGCGCCGCCAGCTGAAAGCCCTTCGAACATGTGCTCCAGGGTCCCGACCCCGCCCGAAGCGATGACCGGCACGCTGACGGCGTCGACCACCGCCCGCAAGAGCTCGAGGTCGTAGCCGATCTGGGTGCCGTCGCGATCCATGCTGGTCAGGAGGATCTCGCCGGCCCCGAGCTCGACCGAGCGGCGAGCCCACGCCACGGCGTCGAGCCCGGTGGCCCGGCGCCCGCCGTGGGTGAAGACCTCGAAGCCCCCGCCCGCGCGGCGTTTGGCGTCCACGGCCACGACCAGCGCTTGCGCGCCCCAGGCATCGGCGATCTCGCCGATCAACCCGGGGCGCTCCACGGCGCTGGTGTTGACGCTGATTTTGTCGGCCCCCGCGTGCAAGAGATCGCGCACGTCATGGGACGAGCGCACCCCGCCCCCGACGGTGAGCGGGGTGAAGACCACGTCGGCGGTGCGCTCCACCACCGAGAGCAACGCGCCGCGCCCTTCGTGCGAGGCAGTGATGTCCAGGAAGGTGATCTCGTCGGCCCCGGCCGCGTCGTAGCGCCGTGCACACTCCACCGGATCGCCGGCATCCCGGATCCCCTCGAAATTGACGCCCTTGACCACGCGGCCCTCGCGGACGTCCAGGCACGGGATGATGCGCTTGGCCAACATGGGATCTGATGCCCCATAGCGGACGGGCCGAAATCTGGACAAATCCCCGGGTGGCCGCCGAGCGGAACCGGGCTCCGATTGGGCTATAGTGGCAGGCCGATGGCCACGTGTGCGCGCTGCGGGGCCGCGACGAGCCCCGAAGCCTCTGCCTGCCCCGGCTGCGGCGCCGGACGGGCGACCGCGCCGCTGGGCAGCGGCGGCGAGCCGCCGGTTCGGAGCGGCACGCTGGTGCTCGGCAGCGGGGTGCCGATCGCCGGCCCCGCCGTCGTGCCGCGCGCACCGCCGGAGCCCGAGCGGCGGCGGCCCGCCCCCCCTCCGGCCCGAGACCGACGGGCCGAACGCCAGCGGGTCCCGCGCCTTGCCCCGGCGCCGGTCGCCTCAGGGCCTGCCGCGGCGGCGCCCCGCCCCGCCCGTCGCTGGTGGCTCGTGCCGCTGGGCGCGCTGGTGCTCGCGGCCCTGCTCTCGGCCTTGGTGTTGACCCGCCGCACGCGCAACCTGCGTGGCGACGTCCGTTTCGACGCGGGCGGTGGCGCCGAGCTCGAGGTCAGCTGCCCGAGCTGTCCGGTCGGAACCACGCTTGCCCTGGGTGGGCAGAGCGCCCGGCTCGAGGCCGGCCGCGCGCCGTTCCGACTCGAGCCGCCCCTCGCCCTCGGCCCCAGGCGCGCGACCCTCGAGATCCGCGTCCCGGGCAAGGCACCACGCACCGAAGAGCTCGAATACCGGGTCGAGTTCGTGATCAGCCCCGATCTGCGCGGCCTGTCCCAGCCCGATCCTCGGCTGGCGGTGGCATTCGACGCGGCGCGCGACGTCTCGTTCATCGTCGACGGACGGGTCGTCGAGCCGGGGGCGAGCGGCATGCGCCGCTACGAGGTCCCGATCCGGGCGGATCTCACCGGTCCGGCCCGCCAGGCCGCGTCGCTGAGCAAGCGCGTGCCCTATCTGGTCAAGCTCGCGTCGGGTGAGACGGTGCGCGGTGAAGTCGAGCTCGCGTCGAACATCGTGCCCCTCGTGGTGGACGCTCCCGGCGAGAGCATCGTGATCGAGGGCACCAGCTTCATGCTCGCGGGGCGTACCGAACGCGACGGCATGGTGACCGTCGAGGGCCGAGCGATCACCGTGGACCCCTCGGGGCGGTTCGCGCAGCTGATGAGCGTTTCGTCGGTCGGCGACACCACCATCACCGTTCGAGCGTCGGCGCCCGGACGCGCCCCGCGCCTGGTTCCAATCCGCGTCAAGCGCGTCGCCAGCCTGGCTGCCGAGGCGGCGCTGTTCGAGCAGCGGGCACAGGTTTCGTTCTCGGCCATCGCCGACGATCTGGACGCCAAGTTGGGTTGGGCGGTGGTGCTCGAGGGCAAGGTCGAGAAGATCGAGTCCGACGGCTACGTCACCTCCGTGCTGGTGGACGTGACCCGGGGGTGCGCCAAGCCCCCGTGCCGGGCGGCGCTCCGCCTGGGCGACAAGAGCGGGCTCTCGCCCGGCATGGTGGTCCGCGCCTACGGGTTTCTGGCTGGAAAATACCCGGACCCCGCCAGCGGGCGCGACCTGCCGGAAGTCCGGGTAGAGTTCGTGCGAGGCCAGAAGTGACCGAGAGCCAGGCGCAGAACGAGGGCGAGCTCCCCGTCTCGAGCCCGAGTCGATGCCGGGCCTGCGGCCACGACAACGTGGCCGGCTCGCGCTACTGCTCGCAGTGCGGCATCCGAGTGGGCACCGCCTCGCTCGAAGAGCTGGACGCCCCCGACTCGAACCGCGCCACCGGCTTCGGCGCCGCGAGCGAGGTGCGCGCGTCGAGCGACGACGAAGCACCGATCGCCGACCCGCTGATCGGAACCACCGTGGCGGGGCGCTACCGCATCATCGAACCGCTGGGTCGCGGCGGCATGGGGGTGGTCTACCGCGTCGAGCACGCCCGGATCGGCAAGCTGATGGCGCTGAAGCTCTTGACCGGTGAGCTGGGTCGGGACCCGGAGATCGTCGCGCGCTTCAAGCGCGAGGCGCTGATGGTCAGCAAGCTCAGCCACCCCAACACCGTGCAGGTGTTCGACTTCGGCGTGGCCGAGGGCCTGACCTATCTGGCCATGGAGTACCTGCGCGGCAACGATCTGGGCCACATCGTGCGGCGTGAGGGCCCGGTGGACCCCGAGCGCTGCGCCAAGATCATGATCCAGGTCTGCAGCTCGCTCGCCGAGGCGCACGGCCTGGGCATCGTGCACCGTGATCTCAAGCCCGAGAACATCTTCATCCTGAGCGGCCATTCCGAGAGCGACGTGGTGAAGGTGCTCGACTTCGGCCTGGCGAAGCTGCGTGAGTCACCGGAGCTGGGCGAGGTCACCTCGCGCGGCGCCATCGTCGGAACGCCGTACTACATGTCGCCCGAACAGATCCGGGGCGAGGCCGCCGACCCGCGCAGCGACGTGTATTCGCTCGGCGCCCTGATGTACGCCGTGCTGACCGGCGTCCCGGTGTTCGACGCGCCGCGGCCCATGGGCGTCTTGACCAAGCACCTGACCGACCTGCCGACCTCGCCCACCGCGCGCTTTCCCGAGCTGGCGATCCCCAAGGGGATCACCGGCGTGGTCATGCGCGCGCTCGAGAAGGACCCGGCGCGGCGCTTCCAGAACGTGCAAGAGATGCAGTTCTCGCTGATCTCGGAGCTGCGCACCGGCGGCGCGACCAGCAGCGTCGAGATCTTGCTCGACTCGGGTCAGATGCACGCCCTGACCCGCAGCGCCGACGACGCCGCGACCCGCGACGAGGTCGAGCGTTACGAGAAGAAGCTCCGCCGCCGTGGGCTCTACGCCTGGGTTTCGCTGGCTGTCTTGGTGTGCGCGGCGGGCGTGGTGGCCTGGCAGGTCTTGCTGCGCACCGGGACCCGCGAGGGCTTCGACGGCGGCGAGCGCGAGCCGAACAACGTCGCCAGCGAGGCCAACCCCCTGCCCTTCGGGGCCACCGTGCGCGGGCAGATCGGCAAGCGCCTGGACCCCGAGCGCAGCGACCGCGACTTCTACCGGGTGGTGATTCCGGGGGGCACGCGTCACATCGGCGTGAAGGCCACTGCGCTGCCCAACATCGCCCTGTGCACCTACGTGTATCGCGTCGGGCTCGAGTCGCCGCTGGCCCGCTATTGCACCGGCACGGCGGGGCGACCCCTCAAGGTCTCGGCGGTCGAGCTGCAAGCAGGCGAGCACCTGTTCGCGGTGATGCAAGACCGCGATTCCTACCAGACCTCGGGCGCACAGCTGCCGGTGCACGAGAACGTGTCCGACGCCTACGAGCTCACGGTGGGTGCGGCCGAGCTGGCCCCTGGCACCGAGACCGAACCCAACGACACCGCGCGCGACGGCGCGCGGCTGGCGCCGGGCACCGAGCTGCGGGGGCGCCTGGACTGGGTGCGCGACGTCGACTTCGTGTGTGCAACGCCCGGCGACGGCAAGGTGCGGTTCGTGGTCGAGGACTCGCCGACCCTTCCCCGGCTGCGCGCTGCCGTGCTTCAGGTCACCCCCGTCGGGGGCCCGTCCGACGGCATCCCCACCCGCGTGCACCACCGCGGAACGGCGCTGCCGAAGGACGCGAAGCACGACGTGGCCGGCGCGTTCCAGAGCACGGCGGCTCCGCGCGGCGTGGCCGAGACCTGCGTGAAGCTCGAGTTGGTTCCGAACCCCCACGGCCCACTGCCGCACCCGGCCATCGCCCCGTCGGGCGACGAGGAGTACACCGTCCGTGTCGAAATCAGCCCATGAGACCGAAATGGCCCGGGAGAAGACCAACCGCCAAAGCGCCAAGAGCGCCAAGCTGTCCCCGGGATCTTCTTGCGGCCTTGGCGGCTTGGCGGTTCAGTCCCCGGCACCGACACGCCCGATCGCCGAGTCGTCGGCAGTCCGCTCCACCCTTCGCGGGCATCGCCTGGGTGTTGGCATCGCGCTGCTCGCCGCGGCGTTCGGCTCCCAGGCCCGAGCCGAGCGCATCGATCCCACCCTGCCGATCGAGCGCGCGGTCGGCGCACCCGCCGGCGCGCAGCCGATGCATCGGGTGGACGGGGCGCGCACCGGTCGCTCCAAGACGCCCCTGCCGACGGCGCCGCGCGTGCTGTGGCGCGCCCGCGTGACCGGCGGGCTCGACCTGCCGGTGGCGGTCGACGCGCGCCAGCACGTGGTCGCTGCCAGCCCCATGTCACAGCTGCTCGAGCTGGACGATCGCGGCAAGCTGGCCTGGACGCTGAAGACCGGCAACTCGGCGCCGGTGCTGGGGCCCGTGATCACCACCAACGGCACGCGCCTGGTGGTCACCGCCAACGCCGAGCTGTGGGGGGCCGCGCCGAACGGCACGCTGCGCATCAAGCGCTCGCTGCCCTTGCCCAGCGTTCGCGGCGGCGTGCCGCCGCTGGCGGCTCGCGACGGCGGCGTGGTGCTCGCGCTCCCCGGCACGTTGCTCTATCTGGATGCCAGCGGGGACGTTCAGGCGCGCGCCAAGCAGGCCGAAGCACCGGTCTCGCTGATCGAGCAGGGCGGGCGCACCCTGATCGTGACCGAGCGCGGGGACGTGCTCGAGTGGAAGCCCCCCAGCGAGCCGACCAAGCTGGGCAGCTTCGGCGGCCGGGTGGACGAGGGCGCCGCGCTGTCGAGCCCGAATCATCTGACCGCGGTGGTCGACCACGAACGACTGGTGGACTTCAAGCTCTCGACCAAGACCCGACACATTCGCCTCTCTTCCAGCGAGCGCCTGCAGGGGCCACCGGCGATCTTGGCGAGCGGCGAGACCCGCGTCGCGACCTTCTCGGGGCTGATGCTCGGGCACGACCGGACCGGCATCGAGACCGCACGCGCCGAGCTCGAACCGAGCACCGGCGGCAGCACCGCCATCCCGGGGCTGTTCTTGCCGCCGCCGCTGGTGGTCGACGGCAAGGGCCGCGTCGTGTTCGTGCGACCCGGCCTGGACGCGGGCGTCATCCTCGAGAGCGGGGAGCCCAAGGCCGCGGCCGGCGCCGCCTGCGGCGATCCGCTGGCGCTGGCTCCGGCTGGCCCGCAGCGCTTCCTGGTCGCGTGCCGGTCGGGCCTGATCGTGATGGTCGGTCAGTGATGGAGCCCGCTAAATAGAATCGACAGGCCATAGGCGCGCGATTTTTCCTCGCGCGTCTCACCGCCGCTCTCGATCTCACGCGCGCCGCGGGCGGCGACCACGCTCAGCATGCCCCCGAGGGACCAGTTCGCCGAAACCCACGCATCGTAGCCGGCGAACAGCGCGAGCCCGGCGCCGTTGTAGGGCTTCTCGTCGAACGTGCCGTCGTCGTCCTCCACCTTGGTGGTCGCGAGCCCGACGGCGCCGCCCACGTGCAGCCCACCCTTGGGATCGAAGTACCCGTCGACGAACGGCCCGATCACCGCCAGCGATGCTTGACCGCTCAGATCCGACGACTTCCCGCCGACCTCGACGCGCGGCTCGTCGGCGCTGACCGAGAAGACGCCGCCGCCGATCACCAGGCCGTCCACCGGAGTGCCGCCCAGCATCAAGGCCACGCCGCCCCCCGCGCCCTTCAGCGTCGCGTCCGCATCGGCATCGAGCCCGAGCGAGAGCCAGCCCACGCCAAGGGCCATGCGCAGGTAGAAGCCATCGTGCAGGTGGTAGCCAGGCTCGTCCTCTTCGCGGGGCGGCGCGGGCGCCGGCGGCGGGGTCGCCACGTACACCCCGGGCGGCCCCGCGCTCGGCGGATACGCCGGAGCAACGTACGCGCCCGGCGGCGGCGCGTACGCCGGCGCAGGCGGGGGCCCGGGCGGGGCGCCGGCGGCCGGCGGCGC
>JAKLKA010000219.1 GCA_023150915.1 Polyangiaceae bacterium | reverse complement strand
GCCGGTGGCGGTGGCTTGGACGGCAGCGCGGGCACCGGGGGCGGCGCGGGCAACGCCGGCGCCGGTGCCGGCGGCGGGGGCTCGGGTGGTGGCGGGGGCAGCGGGGGCAGCGGGGGCACGGGCGGCGGCGCCGCGAGCGGCCCCACACGCTACCCAGTCGGAAAGGTGACCTCGCCGGTGAACGAGCACGTGGCAGCGCGCCTCGAGGCCATCGCCAGCCAGAACGCCAATCGCAAGGGCACGGTGTTCATCAAGGTCGGCGACTCACACACCGTCAGCAAGAACTTGATGTACTGCTTCGCCGGGCCCAGCCAGCCTGGCTACAAGCTGGATCTCGCCAGCCACGACGCGCTCTTGCCCGGCATCCAGCACTTCCGCAAGGGCGACGCCGCAGGCACGACGCCCTTCGATCGCGCGTCCCTCGCGGCCGTGGTCGGCAAGACCGCCAGCTGGGCCGTCACGGGAAGCCCGTCGCCGCTCAGCCAGGAAGTGGCAGCGGCGAACCCACGCTTTGCTCTGGTCAGCTATGGCACCAACGACATGCAGATGGGCGTGACCTTCGAGAGCGCGCTCTGGCCATTTCACGAGAACCTGTCGAAGCTGCTCGACCAGCTCGAGCAAGCCGGCGTGGTTCCGATCGTCGCCGGGCTGTTGCCACGCGGCGACTCGCAGAGCGCGGCGCTGTGGGCCGAGGTCTACGATCACGTCACGCGTGCCCTGGCCGAGAAGCGCCAGGTGCCGTACTTCAGCGTCTATCAGGCGACGAAAGGGCTGCCCAAGCAGGGCCTGGCCAGCGACGCGCTGCACGGTAACGTGTACCTCAGCCCGGGCGCCCAGCCGTGCGTGTTCAGCGCGGCGGGGCTCGACCACAACTACAACGTTCGCAACCTGCGCAGCATGCAGCAGCTCGACGTGGTGCGGCGCATCGTGCTCGATGGCGAGAAGGCACCCGACGCGACCCTCCCCCCGGCGGGCGGCGCGGGGACCAAGGCCGAGCCCATCGTGGTCGACGGGCTCCCGTTCACGCACCACTCGAGCACCAAAACGTCGCCCGAGAGCAGCATCGACGCCTACCCCGGCTGCAACTCGACGGCGAACGAGTCGGGGCCCGAGCGCTTCTACACCTTCACGGTGAGCCAGCCGACGCCGATCCGCGCCATGCTGTTCGACCGCGAAGGAGTGGACGTCGACTTGCACCTGCTCTCGGGCGGCACCACCGGCGCGAGTTGCAAGGCCCGCAGCGACCGGATCATCGAGACCCAGCTCGCCCCGGGGACCCACACCTTCGTGGTCGACAGCTTCGTCGCCTCGGGCAAGGCGCTGTCGGGCGAGTACACCTTGGTGGTCATGCGCTGCGCCGCCACCGACAGCGCGTGCAATTGAGCCGCGGCGCCGTTTGCCGTAAAGTGCCAGGGATGATGCGCTGGCTCTTGCCCCTTGGCCTGGTCGTCTTGCTCGGCGCGGGCTGCAGCTCGGAAAATACCAGCGGCCCGCCCTCGGCGCCGTGCAGCGAACAGGTGAAGAGCGCGGCCATCTGCGGGCAAGACTGCAAAGACCTGTGCGGCTGCTCGGCGTGTCAGCCCGGCTCGCAGATGTACGTCGACGGTACGGCCTATGTCTGCCAGAACGGGTGCTTCGCGCAGGGCAGCCCGGGCGGAAGCGGCGGCGGCGGAACGGGCGGCGGATCTGGCGCCACCGGCGGCAAGGGCGGAACCGGTGGCGGCGGCAGCGGCGGCACGGGCGGCAAGGGTGGAACCGGTGGCAGCAGCAGCGGCGGCGCTGCGGGCACCGGCGGGGCCTAGGCCCCCACGCGGAAGTAGGTCGCGCCCGCCGCGATGAGCGGCGTCGGCGCGTTCTTGAACTTGCGGCCCAGCGCGTCGATGGCGTCGGTGTCCACGTAGAGCCCCGCGCCCCATCCCTCCGGGGCGTCGGCGTCGTCGTGGTGCGCGGCGGTGGCCGCCCACAGCGCGCGCCGCAGCGGCTCGCTGGGGCAAGACGCGACGGCCACGAACACGCCGTTCATCTCAGGCAGCTCGCTGCCGACCTGGTCGTCCAGCCAGCGTCCGCCGTAGGTGAGCACGCCCACGGTGGCGAACCCCTTCTCGAGCAAGCGGGCGCGCACCAGCTTCAGCCAGGCGATGGGATCTTCGGTGTGGTCGCCTTCGGCGACCTCCAGGTACAGCGCGTGGCCCAGATCCAGCGCGCGCACGTCGGTGCCCAGCGCGAAGATCGCCAGGGCCTGCCGCCATGCGTCGCGGAACTCACGCCAGCGCTGGGCGAACTCGGCGGCTTCCAGCGTGTATTCCGCTTGCTCGAGGTCCACCCACGACAGCAAGAGCCCGAATGCGTTCTCGTCCTCCATCCGCGGCCTTCCCTTTTCGTTCGAGTTCTGGGTCGAGTCAACCACGGGCGCCCCGGGCCGCGCGGCCGCCGGGCGCGCGGGCACGCATCCCCGCCCGGAAGTCGGGCCGGACGGCTGCGAAAAGGGACGCTTCTTCGATCACGCCGCCTCGCGAGCCGGCGAGCCCATCACGCTGCCGCTGCCACAGACCACGGACGGCAATCCGACGCGCCCCTTCCGTCGGGGGGCGCGCCAGCAGCGTCTCTACGGAAAAGAGCATCGACGCAAAGGATCTGGTTGACGCGTTTCAGAGCGACTCGCCCGCACACTGCGTCGATCGCCGAGGGGTTGGCCTGTGCGCGCTTGACGTCGAGCGCTCACTCGGTTTCGCGCGCGCGACGACTTTCGACGCGTCCGGGTGCTCGGTGGTTTCCGCGGCCGGACGTGGCGACGACCATCACCACGGTGGCGCCCGTGCCGGCGCAGACGGAGTTATCAACATGGTCCGGGACAGGTGACCCGACCCCGCCGGCCCCGCCGACCCCCGCCCCTCGCGCACGCCTCGAGCCGCTGTCGCCGGCGAGGGTGCGCGTGGATGAGCGGGGCACGCCCCCCCCTTGACCCGGGCGCCGCGCTCACCTACGAACTTTCAGGATGTTCTGAAAGTTCGAGGCAGCATGAGCGACCCCCTGCACGACTCCGCGTTGGTCGCCGCCGACGCCATCGGCGACGTGATCGAGCACTGGGGCTTCCGCAAGGCGCTGGGCCGCGTGTGGACGGTGCTCTATCTGGAAGACGTTCCGCTCTCGGCCGCCGAGATCGCCGAGCGATTGAGCATGAGCGCCGGCGCGGTCAGCACCACCCTGGGCGAGCTTCAGCGCTGGGGGGTCGCCAAACGGGTGTGGAAGCCCGGCCAGCGCAAAGAGTTCTACGAGGCCGAGACCGACTTCTGGAAGATGATCTCGCGGGTGGTGAACGAGCGCGAGCGGGCGCTCGCGCAGAGCGTGCGCGCGCGCCTGGAAGAGGCGACCGAGATGGCCTACGACTCGCCCCGCTCGTCGCGGCGTAGTCACGTCACCGAGCGGCTGAAGCGCCTGGTCTCGTTCGCCCTGGTGGCGCAGACGGTGATCGACTCGTTCGTGGTGTCGCAGCGCGCGGACTTCCAGAAGTTCGGCAACCTGCTGTCGTTCGCGCGGGAAAAGGTCGCGCGTCGACGCTGAGCGGAGAAATCGAAGATGATCGTCACCCTCACGGAGCGGGCCGACGTGGACGCGGTGCGCCGCGCCCTGACCGGGCTCGGCCTCTGGATAGAGAGCACCGAGCGCTCGGATCGCGGTCCGGTGCACTTCGTCATCGGGCGCGGCTCGACCGCTGTCGAGCCAGCAGAAGTCGCGCGGCTCGCGGGGGTCGACCGCGTGAGCCAGGCGCACTCCAAGCGCCCACGTGTCGATGCCCACGGCCCCGAGCTCTCCGTGACCGAGCGGGTGGCGCTGGGCCCGGGCCGCCCCCTGTTGATCGCGGGCCCCTGCGCGGTCGAGAGCGAAGAACAGATCGCGCGCATCGCGCTGAAGCTGGCGGCGCGCGGTGCGCGGGTGTTGCGGGGCGGCGCCTTCAAGCCGCGGACCAGCCCGTATGACTTCCAGGGTCTGGGCAGCGCCGCGCTGGGCTGGCTTCGCCGCGCAGCAGATGCCGCCGGCCTGGGCGTGGTGTCCGAGGTGATGAGCGAGCGAGACGTGGACGAGGTCGCGGCGGCCGCCGACCTGCTCCAGATCGGGTCGCGCAACATGCAGAGCTTCTCGCTGCTCAAGGCCGTGGGCCGGGCGCGCAAGCCGGTGCTGCTGAAGCGCAGCATGGCCGCCACCCTGGACGAGTGGCTGCACGCCGGCGAGTACCTGTTGGTCCACGGCGCCGCGGGCGTCGCGTTCTGCGAGCGCGGCATCCGCAGCTTCGACCCCTCGACGCGCAACCTGCTCGACCTGGGGGCGGTGGCGCTGCTCTCGGGCGTGCATCGCCTGCCGGTGGTGGTGGACCCTTCGCACGCGGCGGGGCGCCGCGATCTGATCGTGCCCCTGGCGCGGGCGGCGCTGGCGGCCGGCGCCCACGGCCTGATGATCGAGGTGCACGACGACCCTGCGTGCTCCGAGAGCGACGGGGCGCAGGCTCTCTTGCCCGAAGAGCTGGGCCAGCTCGCGGGGGCGTCGTGACCACGGCGGCGCGCCCCGGCAGCGGCGAGATGTTCGACGCCATCGCCGATCGCTACGATCTCTTGAATCGCATCATCTCGCTCGGGGTCGACCAGAGCTGGCGCACCCGCGCGGTGCGCGCCCTGGAGCTGTCGGGAAGCGCCCGCGTGCTCGACGTCGCGACCGGGACCGGCGATCTGGCGATCCGCATCGCCCGCGCCCTGCCCGAGGCGCGGGTGGTCGGGGTCGACCCGTCCACCCGCATGCTGGAGATCGGGCGCGCCAAGCTCGGGAAGCTGGCGCTCGCTGGGCGGGTCGAGCTCGGCGCGGGCAGCGTCGAGGCGCTGCCCTATCCGGACGCCGGCTTCGACGGCACGACCATCGCCTTTGGGATCCGCAACGCGCACGACCGCGCCCAGGGCCTGTGCGAGATGCGCCGGGTGACGCGCTCGGGGGGGCGCGTGGTGGTGCTCGAGCTGGGCGATCCGGAGAGCGGAGCGCTTTCCGCGGTGGCCCGCTGGCACATCCACAGCGTCGTGCCGTGGGTGGGTGGGCTGCTGTCGGGAAAGGCAGAGTACGAGTACCTGCAACGCTCGATCGCCGCCTTCCCCAGCCGCGCCGCCTTCGGAGCCATGATGACCGAGGCCGGGCTCGAGCTCGAGCGCGCCGAGCCCCTCACCTTCGGCGTTGCCACCTTGTTCGTGGGCAGGGTGCCATGAGCGAGCTCGAACGCGCGTTGTTCGAGGCCCGCCGGCGTGCCGGCTCGGACGCCGCCGCCGTGGCCGTCGGCGGTCGCGTGGACATCGATCCCGAGGACACGCCGGCCCCGCCCGGATCACGCTGGACGTTCTGGGACACGCGAGCCCGGGCGGACCTGCCGCCGGAGGTGACGCTGGGCCTGGGGCACGCGTTCAGCGTGCGCGCGCGGGGGCCGGAACGCCTGGTCGAGGCCCGCGCGCGATTGGCCTCGGTGATGGCGGCCATCGAGGCGGTGGGGCCGTCGCGGGTTCGCGCCTTCGGTGGGCTCGCGTTCGAGCCCGAGGCACCCGGGCCGTTCGCTGGCTTCGGAGATCTGGAGCTGGTGATCCCGCGATGGACGCTGACCCGTGTGGCGAGCCACACCCACGCGACGCTGGTGGTCACCCCCCGGGAGCTCGCCGAGCCCGAGTCGCTGGTGGCCGAGCTTCGGTCGCTCGCCCGCGGTCGCGCCCGCCGAAGCGCCGGCAGCGCGCGGTGGGCCGACGACGGGAGGGCACGCTTCCTCGATGCGGCCCGGCGCGCGGTGACCGCCATCGAGGCAAGCGAGCTCGACAAGGTCGTCGTCGTGCGCCGAGCGCGGCTCGACGGCAGGCTGGACGCCCGCGGCGTGCTCGACGCGCTCGCGCACGAAGCCGGGGCGATCCGCTTTGCCGCGTCCGACGGCCGCAGCACCTTCGTGGGAGCCACACCCGAGCTGCTGGTTTCCTGGGACGGGGCGGCCGTGAAGAGCGAAGCAGTGGCCGGCACTTCGCGGCGCGAGCTCGACCCCCTTGAGCTCGTACGAAGCGCGAAAGATCGGCTCGAGCACCAGTACGTGGTCCGCGCGATTTCGGAGGCCTTCGGTCGCGCACGCGTCGAGCTGGACGCGGTGAGCGAGCCAGAGATCAGGAGCCTTCGCCACGTTCACCACTTGGTGACGCCTCTGTCGGGGAGGATGCGCGACGAGCGCCATGTGCTCGAGCTGGTGAGCGCGCTGCACCCGACGCCGGCGGTGCTGGGCGTGCCGGCCGGCGCCGCCCGCGCCTTCTTGTCCCGCGCCGAGCGCTTCGAGCGCGGCTGGTTTGCCGCGCCGTTCGGCTGGGTCGACTCGAAGGGACACGGCAGCTTCGTGGTGGCGCTGCGTTCGGCGTTGATCGACGACACGCAGGCCTGGCTCTTCGCCGGCTCGGGCATCGTGCGCGGGTCGGACCCCGAAGCCGAGCTCGGCGAGACCGAAGCCAAGCTGAGGACCCTGCTCGCGACGTTTCGGGTCGGGGCGGCGGCGCACCCTGCCGCAGAGAGCGCCCCGTGAGCGGTGATCTGGCCTTCGAGTGGGCGCGGGTGCTGGTCCACGCGCTGGTCGAGGCCGGGGTGCGCTTCGTGGTGGCCAGCCCGGGCTCGCGCTCGACACCCTTGGTGCTCGCGGCGGCGGCCGAGCCGCGCCTGTGCCTGGACGTGATCGTGGACGAGCGCAGCGCGGCGTTCTTCGCGCTGGGCGCAGCGCGGGTCAGCGGGCGGCCGAGCGCACTGGTGTGCACGTCGGGGAGCGCTGGCGCCCACTACTTGCCGGCCATCCTCGAGGCTCAGCGATCTCTCTTGCCGCTGATCGCGATCACAGCCGATCGGCCCTGGGAGGTCGAGCAGCTGCACGCCAACCAGACCCTCGATCAGAGCCACCTGTTCGGTGGCTACGTGCGTCAGAGCCTGCAGCTCGGCGAGCCCGACCCCGCGCGGCTGGCCTACGTGCCGCGCATCGCCGCCCTGGCGGTGCAGCGTGC
>JAKLKA010000026.1 GCA_023150915.1 Polyangiaceae bacterium | reverse complement strand
CGGCAGCGGCGGCGCGGCCGGTAGCGGCGGCGCGGCCGGCACCGGCGGCGGCGCCAGCGACGACTGGGCGGTGTTCCAGTCGATCCTCGCCGGCAAGACCGACGCGGCGGGCGGGCTCGCGAAGATCGCGAAGGGCGCGGGCTTCCCGCTGGAGGTGCCCGGCGGCTTCTTGTTCGCGCACCTCGACGACGGCGCGGGGCCCTATGCCCTGCAGGGGGACCACAACGGCTGGAAGCCCGAGGCCATGAAGGCCGAGGCCGGCCTGTTCTGGATCGTGACGAAGATCGAGAGCCCCGACGGCAAGAAGTACAAACTCGAGGACGGCAAGCAAACGCTGGCCGCCGATCCCTTGGCTCGCCGCTTCGGCTACGACCAGTACGGCGAGTACTCGTCGGTGCGGGTCAGCGCGGCCCACCTCGAGCGCTGGCTCGGCGTCGGCGGCACGGGCATTCCGCCTCGCACGCTGCGGGTGCGCGTGCCCGCGGGGCCTGCGACCCATCACCTCTACGTGCACGACGGGCAGAACCTGTTCGATCCGAACGGCGCCTTCGGGAGCTGGAAGCTCGACCAGTCGGCGGGCCCGGCCACGCTGCTGGTGGGCATCGACAACGCCGGCGCGCTGCGCATGGACGAGTACACCCACGTCGGTGACGTGATCTCGGGCAAGGCCACTGGCGGCAAGGGGGACGCCTACGCCGACTACGTGAAAGACGTGGTCCGCCCGCTGATCGAGTCGGTGTACGGCAAGCCGAAGCGCGCCGGCGTGATGGGCTCGTCGCTGGGTGGCTTGATCGCGTTCCACCAGGCGCTGCGGCACCCGGGCGCGTGGGACTATGCCGCCTCGCTCTCGGGCACCTTCGGCTGGGGGTCGATCGGCGCGAAGAACGAGACCCTGATCGCCCGCTGGGCGAAGGCCGGCAAGCAGGGCACGAAGCTCTATCTGGACTCGGGCGGCGGCCCGGGTTCGGGCTGCGTGGACTCGGACGGCGACGGCACGAACGACGACACCCCCGACGCTGAAGACAACTATTGCGAGACCCTCCAGCTGCGCGACGTGCTCTCGTCGAAGGGCTACGTGTTCGATCAGGACCTGTGGCACTGGTGGGAGGACGGCGCCCCCCACAACGAGGCCGCCTGGGCCGCCCGCGCCTTCCGCCCGCTTCAGGCCTTTGAGAAGCTGTGACGCCTCACAGGCACCGCCCCTGCTCGGCGTCGCACGCCTGGGGCGAGTCGCACTGCCGCGCGCGCGCCCAGCCGTTGGCGTGACACTGCTCGAGATCCGCTCCGTGACACTGGTACTCGCCCAAGATGCACGGGTCGACCAGGCACTGGCGCAGCTTGGCGTTGCAGTGTGCGGCGGTCTGGCACACGTTGACCTGAACGAAGCCGCTGGCCTCGCAGGCTTCGAGCTTGTCGCCGGCGCAGCGGTGGGTGCCGATCACGCAGCCCCCCGGGCCGGGTGGGGCCGAACGCGGCAGCGCAGGCGGCGCGGCGCTGGCCGAGCCCAGCACCAACGGTCGGGCTGCGCCCTGGCTGGGGACGGCGCCCTCGCGCTCGCAGCCCGCGACCGCCAGCACCAGGCCGAGCCAGAGCTCACAGCCCGAGCGCATCGATCACCGTGCGGGCACGCTCGGCCACCGCGGCCCGGGCCGCCGCATGGCTGGGCCGGCCGCGCAGCGGCTCGAGGGCCGGGCAGCGCTCGAGCCACGCCCGATCGAACAGCCCGCTCTGGACCGCGGCCTCGAGCTCGCTTTCGGCGCCGTCGAGATCACCGAAGTGGCAGAGCGCTTCCGCGGCGATCTGGTGCATCAGCGCGCGAAATCGCGGGTTGCGGTCCGAGCTCTGGATGAACTGGCGGAACGCCGCGAGCTCGGCCGAGCCCGGGCCGGCGCGCAAGATCGCCAAGATCCCATGGGCGAAGTGCCAGCTCGGGTCGTCGGGCAGCTTCAGATCGGCGATGGTCGCCAGCACCTTGGGGCTCCAGGTCGACAGCCGCATGCGCAGCACCACGTCGCTCAGCGTGGCGCTGGGAAAGGTGGTGGGGAGAAGCAGTGCGAGCACGCGGTCGAAGTCGCCCAAGAGCGCGTGGGCGCGGATCAGATCTTGGCGGGCATTGGCCAGGCTGGGCTCGAGGGCCAGCGCTTGCTCGAGCACCTTGCAGGCTTCGGCGGGGCGTCCGGCTTCGAGCACCATCCGGCCCCGCATCTCGAGGGCGTCCGGGTTGCTGGGCGACGCCGCCAGGGCCCGGACGGTGAGCAGGGCAGCGCCCCGCAGATCGGCCTCCATCAAGCAGACCAGCGCGCCCGAGAGCAGGGCCTCGCCGTCGTCGGGTGCCCGGCTGAGCGCTAGCGAAGACAGCTCGCGCGCGGCCTTCGCCCAGCCCGCCACGTCGTCTTCCCCGAAGTACCAGAGCTTGGCGCAGGCCCGCGCGTAGGTTGCCAAGATGGTCACGTCGTCGGGCGCGCGCTCGTGGGCCTGTTGCAACAGCGCCGCCGCCGCTTTCACGTGTCGGGTCCAGACCAGCCGCAGCTCGGCACGCGCCCTCAGGTAGAGCTCGACCGCCAGCGGATCCGACGGCGCGACGCGCCTTCGGCCCGAGGCGTGGACGGTCAGCGCCTCGGCGACCTTGCGGGCCGTCTCGTCGCTGACGACCAAGAGGTCGTTGGCCGGGCGATCGAAGCGCTGCGCCCAGAGCTGAAAGCCGTCGTCGACGCTGATCAGCCGTGCGCTCAGGCGCACGCTGGTCGCGGCTCGGCGCACCGAGCCTTCGACCACCACGTCCACGCCCAGCTCTCGGCCGATCTCTCGCGGGTCGAGGGTCGACGCTGCGTAGCGCGCTACCGCGCCGCGCGGCCGCACGCGCAGCCCCGACGTCATGCTCAGGGTGTCGATCAGATCTTCGGTCAGGCCCTCGGCCACGAAGTCGTCGTCGGGCGCGCCGAGATTGCGGAAGGGGAGCACCGCCACCGCCCGGTCGGCCGTGGGGGTCGGGGTCGACAGCACCGGCAAGCTCGATGTGGCCCCTTCGGGCAGGGTGGGGCTCGCGGCCGCGAGCGCGTCGCGCACCTGGTCGGCGCTCGCGGGGCGTGCGGCGGGATCGCGCGCCATGCAGCGCATGACCAGCGCGGCGAGCGCGGCCGGCACCTCGGGGGCCACGCTCTTCGCGTTCGGGGGATCGGCGTACAGGCGCGCGGCGGCCACCGCCATGGGCGAGCTGCCCGTCCACGGCACCCGCCCGGTGAAGAGCTCGAACAGCATGGCGCCCAGCGCGTAGATGTCCGCGCGCGCGTCGATCTCGGGCTTGGCCTCGACCTGCTCGGGGGCCATGTACGCCGGCGTTCCGACCACCAGCCCGATGGTGGCGCCGCCCTGCGAGGCGACCGGGTCGCGGGCAATGCCGAAGTCGGTGATCAGCACGCGGCCGTCACGGCCCAGCATCACGTTGTCGGGCTTGAGATCGCGGTGCACCACTCCGGCCCGATGCGCGGCCGAGAGCCCGGCGCAGATCGCCCGCGCCAGCTCGAGAACCTTGCCCACCGGCAACCGGCCGGTGCGCTCCAAGAGATCGCCCAGCGACTCGCCCTCGATGAACTCCATGGTCAGAAAGCGCGCGCCTGCGTGCTCACCGATGTCGAACATGCGGGCGACGTTCTCGTGGGTGACCCGGCGTGCCAGCTTCACCTCGCGGCGGAAGCGATCGATCAGGGCCGGGCTGCCGGCCAGCTCGTCCGACAGCACCTTCAGCGCCACGTCTTCGTCGAGCTCGGTGTCGCGCGCTCGGTACACCGCACCCATGCCGCCGCGACCCACCAGCTTCAGGATGCGATAGCGCCCCGCGATCAGCGGTTCGTCCGCTGCGCTGGCCAGCGGATCCGAGGCCTGCTGCGGCTCGACCGCGCCGGAGGGCGGCATCGCGAGGGTCGCTGCAAGGTCGGGGTCTTTTTCGGCCGCCACCAGGCTCCGGCGCCGCGGGTCGGGGGCGGCGCGCGGAACTATAGCCAGGCCGGTGGGTTTCAACCAGGCACCCGTGCAAGGTCGGCCCACACCAAGTATCTTTTCGGTATGGCTCGTTTGCATTGGCTCGTCGGTGTCGTGGCACTCGCGGGCGCGTTGGGCGCGAGTTGCTCGTCGGAAGACGGCGGCGTCGCCGGCGGCAGCGGCGCGGTGACCGGGACCGGAGCCACCGCGGGCAGCGGCGGCGGGGGTGCCGGGGGCAACGGCGGTGGTGGGCTCGGCGGTAGCGGCGCGCAAGGGCCGTTCTCGGACTTTCCCAAAGAGCCCGAGCTCGAGGGCTCGCTGCCTTCCGATCTGGCGAGCCAGTTCTCGGCGGCCGGGCAGACCAGCGGCGGGCCGTGCTTGAGCGAGCCGCCCACCGACGCGCTGGTGCCGCGGAACTGGACGCCGCTGCGCTTCGAGTGGTCGGCACCGGCCGAGCAGAACGTGTTCGAGCTGCGCCTGCACGTGAAGAACCAGACCAACGATCTGGTGGTCTACACCACGCAGAAGTCGTACTCGATGGCGGCCAGCGTGTGGAAGTCGCTGACCCAGCACAGCGGGGGTGAAGACATCGAGGTCACGCTGCGCGGCGCCAAGCTCGACAGCGGCAAGATCACCGCCGGGCCGTTCACCGGCGCCCAGGGGCCGGTGCACCTGGCCCCGGTGGCTGCCCCGGGGTCGGTCGTGTACTGGACCACCGGCCCGGCGGGCAGCGGAAAGACCGCGCTCAAAGGCTTTTCCATCGGCGACACGTCGGTCACCACGGTGCTCACGCCGGCGATCGTCGGTGGGGACACCACCTGCGTTGCCTGTCACGTCTCGTCCCCCGACGGCAAGCACACCTTCTACGTCCGCGACGGCAACAAGACGCGCAGCGTGGATGTGCGGAGCGTGGACGGGCTCGGCACGCCGCCGGCGGCCACCGTGGTGTCGCCCACCGCGCTCACGCTTCTCGGGCGCACCAATCAGTCGGCGCCGGTCACCTCCAAGGCGCGCTATTCGGCCACGGACGCCGTGGTGGTGAACGTGTTCAACGAGCCCACGGCCACCGCCGGCAAGGCCGAGCTGGTCTGGACCGATTTGCACGCGACCACCGCGGCCTCGGGGTGGGGCATCTTTGCTCGCACTGGCGACCCGCGCCCGGTGGCGTCGCCCACCTGGTGGCACGACGGCTCGACCATCGCTTACGTGTCGGCGCCGATCACCGGCGAAGGCGTGATCGCGCGAGTCACCGACGCCGATCCGACCATGGACATCTACACCGTGGCCTACAACGAGCGGAAGGGCGGCGCCGCCACGCCGCTGCCCGGCGCCAGCGATCCCAACTTCTGGGAGTATTACCCGGTCATCTCCCCCGGCGACGCGCTCTTGGCGTTCAACCGCTGCGCGCCGCGCAAAGAGAGCGACGGCACCTGGGCCGACAGCTACAACGAGGCGACCGGCGAGGTGTTCGTGGTGCCCGCCAAGGGCGGAACGGCCACGCGGCTCGCGGCCAACGACCCCGCGGCGTGCACGGGCGCCACCAGCCCGGGGCTCACCAACTCGTGGCCGCGCTGGGCGCCTTCCGCCGAGCCGTTCGGCGGCAAGAAGTACTACTGGGTGGTGTTTTCCTCGATGCGCCGCGACGGCAAGAACCCGCAGCTCTTCATCTCGGGGGTCGTCACCGACGGGGCGGGCGCCATCGAGAAGACGTACCCGGCCGTGTACGTGACCGCGCAGGTCGCGGACGAGAACAACCACACGCCGGCCTGGGACATGTTCCAGGTCAAGCCGCCGCAGTAGCTCGGTCACACTCGGGGCCGCTGGCCCGAGGCTCGGTCATGCGCCTTTGCCGGCTCCCGCTCGCCCTGCTGCTGGTCGCCTGCACGCCCGAGGCCTCGGTCCCCGTCGAGCGCCCCCCGCCGCCGCGGAAGGTCGCGAAGATGGCCGCGCCACGCCCGGCCGCGCCGCTGCCCCCACCCCCGCCCGCGCTGCCCCCGGCCTCAGCGCCCGCGCCGAGCTACGACCGGGCGAAGGATCTGGAAGAGCGCAAACAGCTGGCCAAGGCCGAGCTGGGTGCCAAGACCGACACCGAGGTGGTCGAGGGGGTGTTCCTGGTGGCTGCCCCTGGGGGCCGCGCCGCGCTCGGCGGCGCCATCGACGTCACGCGTCGCGCGCTGGCGGCTTACTTCAACGGTCGGTTCCACCGCCGCCCCGAGCGGGTGGTCAGCGTGTACCTGTTTGGGAGCGCTGCGCCCTACGACGCCCATTGCAAGAAGCTGTGGAAGACCAAGTGCGACTCGCCCTACGGGTTCTACCTGGCGAGCGCGCGCACGATCGTGATGAACGTCGGCCCCGGCATCGGCACGCTGACGCACGAGCTGGTTCATCCGCTGGTCGAGGCCGACTTCCCCACGGCGCCGGACTGGATCAACGAAGGCATCGCCTCGCTGTTCGAGCAGTTTCACCTGCCGCGGCCCGGCGAGATCCGCGGCAGCAAGAACTGGCGCCACCCGCGGCTGGCGGCGGCGCTGGGCTCTGCCAAAGAGCGCGAGCACGCCAGCCTGCCGGCGCTGTTCGCGATGAACGACACCGAGTTCCGCGGCCCGCGTGAAGATCTGAACTACGCCACGGCGCGCTACTTGTGTCAGTGGCTCGACGAACGCGGGCTGCTCTGGCGCTTCTACCAGCGTTGGCGCGACACGGCGGCCACCGATCCCACCGGCGCGCAGGCGTTCCTCGAGGTCACCGGGCAGACCCCCGCTCAGGCCAACGCCCAGTGGGTCCGCTGGGTGCGCGCGCTCTAGCTCACGCCGGCGCCACGGCGTCGGTCAGCGCCGCGCGCTCCCATGGCACCGCCAGGCCCCGGCGATTGGGCCCAGAGGGGCCGCCGATCAGCACCCGCCGCGCATGCGGCATGCCACCGCCCAGCACGTCGAGGATGGCTTCGGCCCGCTCGGGCGACCCGTTGGCGACCGAGATCAGCGTCTCGATCTCGGCCGCGGCGACCTCGACGAGACCGATGGCTTCGAGCGGCGTCGCGGCGAACAGCACCGCGCGACCGGCCTGGACCACGTCGCGGACCAGCGACACGATCAGCGAGCAGGGTTCGCCCACCACCAGCACCGCCGGCTCGGAGGCCGCTTCCAGCTCGCGCAGCACCGTGCGCTGCAGTGCGTCTTGGAGATCACTCGGCAAGTTGCGGAACTCGACGCCGGCTCCGGCGCGCCCGCCGGGCAAGACCGCGTCTCGGACGACTGCGGCTTCGGCGCCGATGGGGCGACGGCCGCGCAGCTGCAGCGACAGGCGGATGCGCGCGCCGACGGGCAGCGCAGGTCCCAGGGTGAGCAGCGCGCCGCTCGCCGACACGTTCTCGACCAGGAAGTCGCCGACCTTCTCGCGCTCGCGCATCACGCTGGCCGTCGCTGCCAGTCGCGCGCGGGGGTGCTGCCGCCTCTCCGAACCCTTTCGCATGCTCCTCCCGGGCCGTGTCACGGCGCGCTCGGCGCGCGGCCCTCGCAAAGTACTCACGGCAGAGCGGGACGAAGCTTGAGTCGCGCAGGGGTCGGAAGGTGGGAGCGGGTGCGCGGGGCTCCGCACAAACGCCAGAACGCCCTCCCTTGCGGAAGGGCGCTCTCGCGCGCGTCACCGGGTCGTTCAGGGTGCCGGGGGCGGAGGCGGAGGCGGCGCGCCGGGGCCCACCTTCAGGTTGCAGGTGGTCTCGGCCCAGCCGCCGACGAACTTTCCACCCGGGCCCGCCGAGTCGAAGTAGTGCCCGCCCAGCACGCCGGCCTCGTGCGCTGCGTGCAGCCACTTGCCCTTGTACTCGCCCTCGCCGTACTTGCCCGCGAAGATCCCGCGGAAGTGCCCCTGGTCGTCGATGTACTTGCCGAAGAAGACCTGCTCGCCGTTCTTGCGCTGGCCCCAGATCCCCTTCACGTGTCCGATGGGGTCGCCCACCGGGTTGGTGACCACGCCGATCATGCGACCCCGGTGCGGGGCGACGCGCAGCCACTTGCCGCCCAGCATTCCGAACTGGCAAACGTCCACCGGTTTCGCCATGGCGATGCCCACGAAGCGGTTGCCGGCCTCGTCCACCGGCACGCTCTCGGGGCCGCCCACCAGATCGCCGATCGGGGCCTGATACACGATGCCGGTCTTGTTCTCGTAGGTCAGGACCAGCGGCTCTTTCGAGAGCGGATCGGGATCGAGCACAGTCAGGCGCAGGCCGTCGTTGTGGGGCAAGGTGACGCTGGTGAACGCGACCTCTTGCGGGTTCTTGCGCGGCAGCAGCTGATCGCCCTTGTCCTCGAAGCGGATCGTGCGTCGCACCAGCATGGCGCCGCGGCTGATGCTGATCTTGCCGCTCCAGTTGTAGGGCGTCTGGTTGGCCAGGTTGCCGGGGATCTGGCCCCACATCAGCGCCACCTCGATCTTGGCGGCGTCGGGCTTCTGGCTGAGCTCCATCACCGGCGGCGTCGCCTCGAGCTCGTCGGTCACCGGCGTCTCGGGATCGGTCGCATCGGTGAACAGCGACTCGCTCGCGAACATCGGCGCTTCGTCGGCCTCTGCGAGCCCGCCGTTCTCCAGCTCCAGCGCGTCCGCGATCTCCCCGGCCTCCGGACTCTCGTCCTGGTCGTCGCGGGCGGCCCCGCACCCCACGGCGAGCGCCGCCGCCAAGATGCCGAGGACCAGTGCCGAAGTGTTGGTGATACGTCGCGTGCTCATGGCTTCCATCCTTTCGAAGAGCCCGCGCTGTCGTCGGGCTCGGAAGGGACCCATTGCAGGAAGGGCGCCAAGGCATTCGTTGCGGAATTGCTGGGATTTCCTAGCGGGCCGTAGGGGCGCCGGCGACACCGGCGGCGGGCGGGTGTTGGCTCGGCCCCTACAGCTCGGCGCAGAGCGACTTCCACACGGTGCGATCGGGGGTCGGGTTCGCCTCGGTCGATCCGGACTCGCCGTTGCCCAGCTGTCCATAGTCGTTGCGGCCCCAGCAATAGACGCGACCGCTCTCGGCGCGCGCGCAGCTGTGCTCGCGGCCGGCGCTGACGAGATCGGCGGCCTCGGGCAGCTCCACGATCACCGGTCCCGAGGGCTTGATGCCGGGCTCGGCGCCGGGGCCGAGCTGGCCGTACAGGTTCGAGCCCCAGCACGCCACCCGTCCATCGGAGAGCAATGCGCAGCTGTGGGC
The DNA here is from genome assembly GCA_023150915.1 of Polyangiaceae bacterium. GTDB lineage: Bacteria > Myxococcota_A > Polyangia > Polyangiales > Polyangiaceae > JADJKB01. Next base: position 84,896 of record JAKLKA010000026.1, on the reverse strand, counting down.
GTAGCCCGCCGCCACGGACTTGGCGCTCGAGTCGAGAGCGATCGGCGTCGGGTTCGGCGTCCAAGGCCCGGGACTACCGAGCTGCCCCTGCTCGTTGTTGCCCCAGCACGCCACCTTGCCGTTCATCAGCGCGCAGTTGTGGCCGGCACCCACCGCCACGTGCTGCACCGTGAGGGGCAGAGGTGCGGGCACGGGCTGACTCGGGCCGGGAACGCCGAGCTGCCCGACGTTGTTCGCGCCCCAGCATCGGAGCTGCCCCACCGAGGGAACGGCGCAAGTGTGCCCGGCACCGACCCCGATCTCGAGGATGTCCGCCTTCCAATCGACCGGCGAGGGCAGCATCACGTCGGCGCTGGGGCACCCCGAGGACCCGAGCTGCCCCGCCTTGCACACGCCCCAGCAGCGCGCTCCCCACGAGCCGAGCGCACACGAGTGGAACACCCCGGCCGCTACGGCGACCGCCGGCTCTTTCTGCGGCGTGGCGAGCGTCACCTCGACCGGGCCCGGCTCCTTGGCGCTCAGCACCCCGAGCTGGAGCCCCTGGTTCGCGCCCCAGCACCAGACCGTGCCCTCCGGGCTCTTCACCGCGCAGGTGTGATCTTCGCCCGCGGACACCCACGCTGCCGGCTGCACGCGCGGATCCACCTCGACCGGCGTGGCGTAGCTCTGCGTCGCGCTCTTGCCGTTGCCCAGCTGGCCGTCGCGCGCGTCCCCCCAGCAGCGAAGGCTACCGTCTTTGCGCAGCGCACACGAGTGGAACTGCCCCAGCGCGAGCTGGGCCACGCATTCGGGGACGCACGCACTGGCCACGCCGGCTGGAGCGTTCGCGCCGTAGCGGCGCCGGGTGCCCTCGCAATCGTCGTCGCCAAAGCTGCAATAGCCGTTGGCCTCGCACATTCCCTGCGTGCTGCCCTTCACGCAGGCCTCGTCGCGGTCGCAGCGGAAGGGCAGATCGTCGATGCTGCACCCGGTCGCGAGGGCGAGCGCCGCCCAGAGCCCGACGCGGCGCTGCATCAGAATGCCCGCCCGAAGCTCACGCCCGCGTGCCCGGGCCCGAGTGAAAGCCCCACGCGCGGGGCCGCCGGCTCTCGAAGCGTGTAGCGCAACACGGCGCCGCCGATCAGCGCGAGCCCCCCGGCGCCGACGATCACGCCGGTGGTGCGCTGTCGCTCCGCGCGCTCGATGCGCGACTGATGCTGGGCGTAGTCGTCGTTGCCGGGCGACGTGCCGGCGTCTTCGGCGGTGGCCTGGTTGCCGTATGACGAGAGCACGAAGAACCCACCCACGCCGGTGGCGATGAGGCCCGTGCCGAGCAGCACGTCACCGAAGACATCGGTGTACCAGGGCGACGGGTCGACCCTCGGTGACGCCTTGGGTGGCGCGGTCGGTGCGGGGGCCGTCGCGGGTGCCACCACCGGCGCGGGCGCGGGCGCGGGCACGGGCGCGGGCGCGGGCGCCGGGGTGGGTGCCTTGGCCCCGAGCTCGTCTTTGCACTTGGCCAGGTTCGCGCGGGCAGCGGCCTCGCGCTCGGGCTCGGGCTTCGTGGCCAGGAACGCCTCGTAGTGCACGATGGCCTGCTCGCACTGGCCGCCCAGGCGCTCGGCTTGGGCCCGTGCGTACAAGAGCTCGGGCTGGGGATCGATGGCGTAGCCCTTCTCCAGCTCGGCGATGGCCGCGGCGTAGTCCTTCTGCGCGTACAGCTCGAGACCGCGATCGAGGTGAGCCTTGGCCTTGGGGTCCAGGGTGCCGCTTCCGGCGTGCGCCGCGCCAGCCGTCAGCACCAAGGCCAAGACGAGGGCGAACCGAGCACGCGACACGCGGCGGGTCATGTCACGGCGGCAGCGGCGAGTCGAGGTCCCACTTCTTGCCCGAGGCTGCGGCGCTGGGCGCCGGGCGCGTGCTCGAGGGCTGCGGGCGAGCCAGCGTCTCGCCCTTTCGCACCAGCGGCGGCGCGCTCGAAGCCGACGGCGGGGGTGAGGGAACCGGCGCGCTCGACGCGACGGGCTCCCGGGTCGCGATCGGCGGTGTGGAGCTGGGGAGGTCGGCGCTGGGCGCGGTCGCCGTGGTCGGTGCGGCCGGCGTGAGCGCGCGCCAGGTGACCGCGGCGGCGATCAGCAGCGCCACCACCGCGCCCAGCACCCAGGCTCGGGAGCGCTCGATCGGCAGGTCCACGCTGGTGGTCACCACCGGATCGGCCGCCGCCCGGGGTGGCGTGATCGGTCGGGTCTCGTCGCTTCTTGGCGCCGGCGCCGGGGCGGGCGCTGCCGGCAGCGGCGGCAGCGCGAACAGCGCCGCGGTGTCCTCGCGCTCGCCGAACAGCTCGCGCATGAAGGCGCCCAGGGTCGCGCTCGAGCTCGCGAGCTGGTGCGTGCGGGCGAACTCGTCCAGCGCCCGCCTGAGCTCGTCGGCCGTCGCGAAGCGGTCTTCGGGCTTGCGGCTCATTGCCTTCATCACGATCTGCTCGAGCTCGGGCGGGTAACCCTCGCGCCGCTCGCTGGGCAGCGGCGGCGACTCGTTGACCAGCTTGAACAGCACGGCAAAATCGTTCGGCGCCGAGAACGGCCGGCGCCCGGTGGTCAGCTCGTAGAGCAACACACCCAGGCTGAACACGTCGCTGCGCCGATCGACGTCGTGACCCTGGGCCTGCTCGGGCGACATGTACAGCACCGTGCCTTTGACCGCGCCGGTCTCGGTCTGGGTGACCCGCACAGCCGCCTTGGCGATGCCGAAGTCGACGATCTTCACCGCGCCTTCGTAGGTGAGCATCACGTTGTTTGGCGATACGTCGCGGTGCACGGCGCCGATTGGCTGGCCGTCTCTGCCCTTCTTGTCGTGGGCATAGTGCAGCCCGGCAGCGACCTCTCTCACGATGTGCACCGCTAGCGACAGCGTGAGCCCGCGCTTCTTGGCGCGGCACGCGCCCAGCAGGCTGGTCAGATCGCGCCCGTGCACGAACTCCATGGTGAAGAAGTAGCTGTCGCCGATGCGGTCGACCTCGTACACCTGCACCACGTTGGGGTGGTTCAGGCTGGCGGTCAGCCGCGCTTCGTCCAGGAACATGTCCACGAACTTCTGATCGCTGCCCAGGCTCGGGCGAATGCGCTTGAGCACCACCGCCTTCTCGAAGCCCGCGAGCCCGCTCGAGCGCGCCAGATAGATCTCGGCCATGCCGCCCACCGCCAGCTGGCGAATCACCTGGTATTTCCCGAGCTCGGTGCCCGGCGCAAGGGGGGTGTCGGCGATCACGGTGCGCGCTCAGCTCCGCAGGCCGTGCCGATGCAAGAGCTTGTACAAGTACACCCGGTCCATCCCCGCCTCGCGCGCGGCCTTGGACACGTTGCCGCCATGCAGGGCGAGCAGACCCTCGAGGTAGCGCCGCTCGAACTCGTCGAGCACCAGGCGCTTGGCCTCGCTGTAAGAACGGCGCGGGTCGATGGTGAAGCCGTCGCCGCGGGTCTCGTCCACTTCGGAGACCGAAAGCGGTTGCTGCAAGACCACGCACCGCTCCAGGTGGTTGCGCAGCTCGCGCACGTTGCCGGGCCAGGCCGCCCGCGCCAGCTGCTGCAAGAAGTCCGGGGCGCGCAGCGGCGTGGCGGCCACCGGGTCCAGTCCCATCGCGCCGATGAAGTGTTCCACCAGCACCGGCACGTCGTCCAGGCGCTCGCGCAGCGAGGGCAGGGGGATCTGGACCACTGCCAGCCGAAAGTAGAGGTCCGAACGGAACGCGCCGGAGTTCACCTGCGCGCGCAGGTCGCGGTTGGTGGCCGCGACCACGCGCACGTTCACCGGCCGGTACTGGTTCTGGCCCAGGCGGCGGATCTCTTTGCGCTCGAGCACCCGCAGCAGCTTGGGCTGCAGGTCCGGGGGCAGCTCGCCGATCTCGTCCAGGAACACCGTGCCGCGGTCGGCTTCTTCGAAGGCGCCGACGCGCCGGGCGCTGGCGCCGGTGAATGCACCCTTCTCGTGGCCGAACAGCTCGCTCTCGAGCAGGGCGGCGGGCATGGCGCTGCAGTCGACCACGATGAACGGCGCCTCGGCGCGGGGGCTCTGCCGGTGAATCGATTCGGCCGCGCCCTCTTTGCCGGTGCCGGTCTCGCCCTCGATGAGCACGGTGGCATCGCTCTCGGCGGCGCGTTCGAGCAGCGCGAAGGCCGCCCGCATCGCCACGCTCGCGCCGACCAGCGTCCCGAACCGGGTTCGGCTCGAGAGCGGCAGCACGTTCTGCTCTGCCGCCAGGTGGAAGCGCAGCGTGCTGTGGCCGATCTTGACGATGCTGCCCTCGCGCAGGCCCGCCTTCACCACCGGCACGCCGTCCAGCTCGGTGCCGTTCGAGCTGTCTTGATCCACCAGCCAGTGTCCCCGGGCGTCGGCGCGCACCTCGCAGTGAAAGCGCGAGACCGCGGCGTCTTCCAGCACCAGATCGTTGGAAGCGTGGGAGCCGATCGAGCAGCGGTCGGCGCTCGACGCCACGCTCTTGCCTGCGGCCGGGCCGGCCACGCCGACCACGCGGAAGCGGCGCACGGCGCCGGGCTTGGCGCGCACGCCGATCAGCTCGGTCGCCGGGCGCCGGCTGTCCACCAGCTCCGAGACGTCGATTTCGTCGTCGAGGCCCACGGCCCGGAAGCTACCACGCCTCCCTCGAGCCGCCCGCTCGGGGTAACCTGGGGCGTCATGCCCTGGCCGTTCCGCGTGTACATCGGCGCCTGGGTCGCGGCCACGCTGCTGGCAGCGGCGATCGCCGTGCGGCAGCGGCGCACGCTTTCGCTCTTGTCCCGGGCCTACGGCCAAGGCCTGACTCGACCGTGGAAGCTCGTCACCTTCGGGCTGGCAGCGGGCTTCTTCGTGGTGATCGCGCCGTACAGCGGCGATCCGACCTGGGACGCCGTGGACGCCGCGCTGATGAGCGTGCTCACCTATCTGACCGCGCCGTTCAGCGTGGGCACGCTGTATCGCGCGCTCCGGGGGCGCGCGGGTGCCGGGCCGGTGTACGTGGCGATGGTCGCGTGGCTGCTGTCGGCGAGCTGGTGCTACGACGGCTGGCTCGTGCTCCGCGACGGTCGCTACCCGCCGACCTGGGCATCGAACATCCTGGCGTCGAGCATCCTCTATCTGTCGGCCGGGCTGTTCTGGAGCGTGGCGCACGCGCCCGGCCGGGGCGTGGTCTTCGGATTCATGCTCGACGCCTGGCCCGCCCACCACGAGGGCTCGAGCACGCGGATCTTCTGGGTCGCCGCCGCGTTTGCGCTGCTGGTGGCCGCGATGATGGCCCCGTTCGTCGCCAACGCCCTGGGCCTCTGAGCGGCGGAAGCGATGGAAATCGCAGGGTACGGGCCTCCCCCGCCGTTTCTTCCCGGGCGGACAAGTTTTTGGTAGTCAGATGTAGGTAAGGGTGGTAATTGTACCTCCATGGTCTCACCCGCCATCCGACTTCGGACTACCCTTTCTTCGCTCTTTGCCCTGGGGCTTCTCAGTGCCGTGGCCTCGGCGGCGCCCCCCAAGCTGCGCCACCAGGCCGACGCTCAGGGCGACGTCTTCGTCTTGGGCAGCACCCTCGCGGTCGACTGCTCGGCCAGCGTTCCCGCGCCGCCGACGGGCACCACCACTTCGTGCGCCACCCAGTCCAACATCGACGACACGGCGCCCGACCTCTACTGGCGCGACACCGTCGCCAACGCGACCATCACGCCCGAGCAGGCCCGCACCAGCGCCACGCTGGTGGTCCCGGCCGGCGCCAAGGTCACCTACGCGCGGCTCTACTGGTCGGCGCTCAAGGTGGGCGCCACGGCAGACAAGTCGGTGGTGCTCGACTGGAAGGGCGGCCCCACTCAGTCTGTCGCTGCCGACGAGAGCTGGACGATCTCCTACGGCTTCGCGAGCCACCCCGACTGGTACTATTACCAGTCCACGGCGGACGTGACCGACTACGTCGCCAAGTGGGGCGGCGGCGACTTCCGCGTCACCGGCGTCGAGGCGCTGCCGCTGGTCGGCATCGCGGTCGACCGCGCCTTCTCGGCGTGGAGCATGGTGGTCTTCTACGAGAAGCCCGGCGACGAGCTCCGGAACCTGGCGCTGTTCGACGGCTTCACCTCCATCGATCCGGGCATTGCCGGGCAAGAGAAGGCCGAGGTCACGCTCTCGGGCTTCCTGGTTCCTCCAGGCTTTTCCGCCAAGATGACCGCGTTCACGTACGAAGGCGACAAGGCGTACACCGGCGACTTCTTCACCTTCAACGGCCAGAAGCTGTCGGACGCCGAGAACCCCCTCGACAACTTCTTCAATGCCTCGCGCAGCTACCTGGGCACCGCCGTCAGCGGCAGCGCCGACGTGCCGAAGCTTTCGGGCAAGCCCGGCACCATGGCCGGGTTCGATCTCGACACCACCAACGTCACCGCCCTGGTCAAGGCCGGTGACAAGTCGGCCAAGGTCGGCGCCGCCTCGGATCTGGACATCTTCTTGCTGGGCGGCTTCGTCACCTCGCTGACCAACAAGGCGCCCGACTTCCTCGACTTCGAGAAGAAGGCTACCGACGTCAACGGCGGCGCGCTGCTCACCGGCGACGTGGTCGAGTTCGTGCTCACCGCCAAGAACAGCGGCAACGACGCGGCCGTGGGCAGCGTGCTCACCGACGTGCTCGACTCCGGCTTCGACTTCGTGCCCGGCAGCCTCGAGATCGTCACCGGCGCGAACGCCGGCGTGAAGACCGACGCCAAGGACGGCGATCAGGGCGAGTACGACTCAGCCAGCAAGACGCTGACCGTGCGGCTGGGCACCGGCGCGAACGGCACCACCGGCGGCACGGTTTCGGTCGGCACCTCTCTGAGCGTGAAGTTCCGCGCGAAGGTGACGGCCCTGACCGGCAGCCTGGAGAACCAGGGCAAGATCGAGGCTTCGGGTCAGTCCGGCGGCCCCAAGAAGAGCTGGCTGTCCGACGGCGACCCCGTGACCGTGGGCCAGCAGCCCACCAAGGTCACGATCCAAGAGTGCGACACCGACAAGAACTGCCCCGCCGACAAGCCGCACTGCGACACCAAGACCAAGACCTGTCAGCCGTGCAAGACCGACGCGGACTGCAGCGATCCGAAGGCGCCCGCATGCCAGGCCGATGGCAGCTGCGGCGAGTGCTCGAAGACCAACGCCACGCTGTGCCCGACCGACAAGCCGGCGTGCAACCCCTACACCGGCAAGTGCGCGGTGTGCGATCCCGAAGACGACTCGAAGTGCACCGGCAACCCCAATGGGCCCGCGTGTCGCGTGGGCACGGGCAACGAGACCTTCTGCGGGTGCGAGAAAGACAGCGACTGCGGCGGCGCGACCAGCGGCAAGGTCTGCGACACGCTCAAGACCCAGATCTGCATCGACGGCTGCCGCGGACAAGACGGCAATGGTTGTCCGACGGGCCTCGAGTGCACCAGCAAGGACGAGACCATCGGCACCTGCGTGCCGATCCAGGGCAACACGGGCGGCACCGGCGGCACGGGCGCCACCGGCGGCATCGGCGCCATGGGCGGCACCGGGGCGACGGGTGGCGCCAGCGGTGACGACGACTCGGGCGACGATGGCGGCTGCGGTTGCCGCGTCCCCAGCGCCGAGCGTGACCCGCGCGGCGCCTTCTATGGAATCTTGCTCGGCCTGAGCCTGCTCGCCCTGCGCCGCAGGGCCGGCGCTCGCACGCCGCGCTGACTGCCCCCTCGAGCAGGGAGGCGACCCGCTCACACGGATCTGGCCAGAGCGCCACGTCACGAGCGCGAGCCGGTCGCCTCCCTGCCTCGAAACCCAAGTCGTACCACCCGCCCGCCTCGGGACATGGCGAGCCTCGACGGGCGCACTGTCGCGCCGCAAGAGAAACGGCCGCGAGCGGGTCTCATCGAGGTCACCCGTGACGTCCGACCTGCGAGAAGTCGCGACTCATCCCATGCATCGAGGCGGCACCCGCCGGCTTCGCCGGTGGTTCTGTGGGTCTTCTCCGCCAATGATGATCGCGATCTGATCATGGCGGGACTGCCCAAGTCGAGGCTAGCATTGCGCACAGTGACCCGAGGCCGGCAGACGCGCGCGATGGCGGGGCTGACGCTCGCCCTCGCCCTCGCCTCGGCCTGCGAGCTCGAGCGGCTTGGCGGCGCGTCGTTGGCGGGCGACGACGCCGGGTCCGACGCCGGAGCCGGAGGGGTGTTCGACGACGCAGGGTTCGGCGGCACCGCAGGCCAGGCCGAGGCCGCGGTCGAGGCCGAAGCAGCCACGCCGCTGCCCTACGCCTACCGGCGTCGGCTCAAGCTCACGCCCGGCGCCACCGGCGTGCCGGCGGGGGCGTCGATCCGGTTCGAGATCGACCATCGCGCGCTGGTGCTCGAGGGCAAAGCACGGGCCGACGGCGAAGATCTTCGGCTGGTCTTCCAGGGGACGGGGAGCAGCCAGGAGATCCACCGGGTGGTCGACGTCGCGTCCGGGTGGGATCGCGCCGACACCACGCTTTGGTTCCAGGTCCAGGCGCCGATCGGCCCCGAGCCGGGCGGCGTTTACTACCTGTACTACGGCGACGCCCTTGCGGACGGCGCGCTGGACGATCCTCGGCAGGTCTACGCGGCGTTCGACGATTTCAGCGGCTCCGGTGTGTCGCCCGAGTGGAAGGGCGCCGTGGTCGGGAACGCAAAGGGGACGTTCACCGTCAAGGGTGGCGTGCTGCGCATCGAGGGCACCACGGGCGACATCTGGAACAACAGCGACGACTTCCTCTTCCTCTACCGTACCCTGACGGGAAACTTCGTCGCCGAGGCGCGCGTGTCGGCCTCCGGCGGCAGTGTTTCGGGCTGGGGAAAGCTCGGGGGTGTGATGGTGCGCGCCACCACCGACAAGGCCTCGATGAACCGGATGATCGCGCCGGTGAATGGCAGCAAGGCCATCACCAGCTCGTACCGGCTCGGCGCGGGGGCCACCACGGACGAGAGCGCCAAGAACGGAGCGAAGCTGATCCCGCAAGTGGTGCGGCTGGCGCGGCGTTTCGACGCGACGCGCACCTGGCACTCGGGGGACGCCATCGACTACGCCGAGCTGGGCGCCGAGCAGACCTTCCAAAGTCCGCTGCCGGACACCACCCTGGTGGGGATCCCCCTCGCCAACCTGGTGGCGGCTCCCGGTTGGGTCGAGATCGACTGGTTCCGCGCGTGGCGCTGGTACGACGACGAGCCGACCCTGACGCTCGAGCCGGAAGAGCCCGGGCCGTTCCTGCCGTAGCGCAATCTTCCGGCCTAAACAAAAAATACCTGTGGTTCCAGGCATTTACTGCGTGTAATCCGAGGTGGGATGGTGTAGCTTTCGAGGGTCGCCATGAGCTACCTCCCCGACTGGAGCACCGAAGACGACGACCTCACGCGGACCCGGAAGTGGGACGGCGGGGACCGCTTCGAGCGGGAGATCACCGACGTCATCGTCCACCCGAGGTTCGCCGCCGAGTCGGTCACCGAAGAGATGCCCATTCCGGCCTGGGTCCAGCCGACCCTTCCGCCCCCGCCCGCCCCGGCAGAGTCCTTCCCCAGCGCGTCGGGGGCGTTCGCGTCGGCGCCGAACCTTCCGCGTCTGCACTCCGAGCCGCGGCTCTCGGTGGGCCGCACGCCGTTCGACTCGGACACCAGCGTGAGCACCTGGAAGAAGACGGTTCCGGCGTTGCGCCAGATGATGGGGCTGCCGATCGTTCCCGGGTGGCGCCCCACGCCGGTGCCAAGCCCGCGACTGCTCGAACCAAGCCCGCCGCCGCCGTCGTCGCGAGCGCGTCTCACGCCGGTGCTCTCGATCGCGATGGCCGTGTGTCTGGTGGCCATGGTCTTGATGGCTATCGTCGGGCTCGGCTCCCGAGCGCGCGAGGCGTCCCGTCTCGCGCACACGCGGGTCGTGAGCGCGGTCGCGCCCGATGGCACGGCGGTGACGAACGGGCGCGTGTTCGTCGACGGCAGCGCCGAGTGTGACGGCACGCCCTGCGAGCTCGAGCTGACGCCGGGCGTGCACTGGATCACGGTCCGCGCGCTCGGGTTCGAGACTCCGCCGTCGCGCTCCGTCCACGCGGGGCGCGAGGGCGAGCCGACCCAGGTGGCCTTCGAGCTTCTGCCGAGTCGCGAGGTGCCGCCCACGGCGGTGGCCGCGCCGGCGGCCGCGCCCGCGCCGCTGCCCCCCCTGGCGCTCGCTGCGGTGGCGGTCCCCGCGCCGGCTGCGCCGGAGGCCCCGGTCGCCCCCGGACCGACCGAGAGCGCGCGCCCCGCGCTGGTCCGCCCCGCGCTCCTGGGCGCCCGCCTGAACGTCAACTCGATCCCCGCGTCGACCGTGGTCGTCGACGGTCGCCCGGTGGGCCAGACGCCGGTCATGGGCCTGAAAGTGAAGCCCGGTCCCCACACCGTGGTGCTGATCGGCCCCGACGGAAAACGCGCGGTGCGCAGCGCCTCTGCCGTCGCCGGCAAGACGGCCACCGTCGCCGTCCGGTTCTGAGCGGAAACCCGTCACGAGAACCGTTGGCAGACGCGGTGCGGCATGGTAGACGCGCGCTCGTCCGACGAGGTCCTGCCCATGCGGCCAGCGTCCCTCTCGGGCCCGACTAAGAGAAAAGGCCAGCCATGGAGACCACCCAGGGAGTCAAGGGCAAGATCACTCAGGTCATCGGTCCGGTCGTGGACGTCGAGTTCCCGGCGGGCAAGCTGCCCAAGATCCTCAACGCCCTGACCGTCAGCAACCCGAACATTTCGGCCGAGAAGCACAACCTGGTGCTCGAGGTCGCGCAACACCTGGGCGAGAGCGTGGTCCGCGCCATCGCGATGGACGCCTCCGAAGGCCTGGTGCGTGGCTCCGAGGTGATCGACACCGGCAGCCCCATCATGATGCCGGTGGGCCCCGCCACCCTCGGCCGCATCATGAACGTGGTCGGCAAGCCGGTGGACGAAAAGGGTCCGGTCGAAGCCAAGCAGCGCTGGCCGATCCACCGCCCCGCTCCGGCCTTCGTCGATCAGAGCACCACGGTCGAGGTGTTCGAGACCGGGATCAAGGTCATCGACATGCTCGCCCCCTACCGCAAGGGCGGCAAGATCGGGTTGTTCGGCGGCGCCGGCGTGGGCAAGACCGTGCTCATTCAAGAGCTGATCAACAACGTTGCCAAGGCGCACGGCGGCGTGAGCTGCTTCGCCGGCGTGGGTGAGCGCACCCGCGAGGGCAACGACTTGTTCCTCGAAATGCAGGAGTCGAAGCTCGAGACGGGCGAGCCGGTGCTCTCGAAGACGGCCCTGGTCTTCGGCCAGATGAACGAGCCGCCCGGGGCCCGCGCCCGCGTGGCGCTCTCGGCCCTGACCGCCGCCGAATATTTCCGCGACGAAGAGGGCCAAGACGTCCTCTTGTTCGTCGACAACATCTTCCGCTTCACCCAGGCCGGCTCGGAGGTGAGCGCACTGCTCGGCCGCATGCCCAGCGCCGTGGGGTACCAGCCCACCCTCGCCACCGAGATGGGCGCTCTGCAAGAGCGGATCACCTCGACCACCAAGGGGTCGATCACCAGCGTGCAGGCCATCTACGTGCCGGCCGACGATCTCACCGATCCCGCGCCCGCCACGGCCTTCGCGCATCTCGATGCCACCACCGTGCTCTCGCGCAGCATCGCCGAGCTCGGCATCTACCCCGCAGTCGATCCCCTCGACTCGACCAGCACCATGCTCGACCCGCAGATCATCGGCGACGAGCACTACCAGGTTGCGCGCGGCGTGCAGCAGACACTGCAGAAGTACAAGGACCTGCAGGACATCATCGCAATCTTGGGCATGGACGAGCTGAGCGAAGACGACAAGATGACGGTGGCGCGTGCGCGTCGCATCCAGCGCTTCCTTTCGCAGCCGTTCTTCGTGGCGGCCCAGTTCACCGGCATGGTCGGCAAATACGTGCCCCTCAAAGAGACCATCGCGGCGTTCAAAGAGATCCTCTCCGGCGCGCTGGACGACCTGCCCGAGCAGGCCTTCTACATGGTCGGCAACATCGAAGAGGCCAAGGCCAAGGCTCAGAAGCTCAAGAGCGCTTCCTGATCCAGGCGGGCGTCATGGCAGCTCAGACCATCACCTTGGAAATCGTCACGCCCGAGGGCGTGGCCCTCAGTGAAGAGGTCCACGACCTGACGGCGCCCAGCGTCGAAGGCGAGTTCGGCGTGCTTCCGGCACATCGCCCGCTCTTGGCGGCCCTCAAGACCGGCATCGTCAGCTACCACCAAGAGGGTGAAGAGCACTGGGTGGCCGTCGGCGCCGGCTTCATCGACGTGGCCGACGAGCGGGCGGTCTTGCTCACCGATCGCTTCATCCGCAAGGCCGACGTCGATCCGGTCCGCGCGCGCCTGGAGCTGAAAGAGGCGGACGAGGCCCTCGATCAGTACACGGGCGATCCGGGGACCCCGGAGCACGCGGCGCTGATCACCAAAGAGCTGTGGGCCGCGACCCAGCTCGAGCTCTACGGCGATCCGCCCCCCGCGACCATCCGCACCTTCCAAGAGTTCCAGCTGGTTCCGCACCAGAGCTACCTCGCGGAAGCGATGCCGCTTGCCGAGGCCATCGTGGACGAAGAGGCGGCCGTCGACGCGAAGCACGAACGCGAAGGCTGAGCGGCACGCGGGGTTTGCTCCGGGCCTCGACCCGTGGTTTGACTTCGACATGCGCAAGCTCTCGCTCTGGCTGGTCCCGTGCTTCGCGCTCGCCTGCGCGGCCCAGCTGCCCAGCGCCACGCCGCTCGGCGAGGGCCCGCTGGCGAAGGCCGAAGCGCTCGCCGCCGCCAAGGCCGAGACCGCGCAGGGCGCGAAGGCGAAGGGCGCGCCCCAGCCGACCGGGGCCCCTCGCCCCGACGCGCCGCCGCCGCCCGCTGCCCCCACGCCTCCGCCGCCGACCGCCACCGCCGAGGCCCCCAAGCCCGGGGCACCCGCGCCCAAGGGGCCCGGCGCGAAGCCGGCCGTGGTCGTGGTCTATGCGGGGGAATACGTCGGCAGCGACACCTCGACCTACAAGATGGCCGGCACCGAGCGCTCGGAGAAGGACGACAAGGCCCGGACCCGCGTGGATGGCACCGGGGGCGAGATCGCGGTCAGCTTCATCGACAGCGGCACCGGCAAAGACATCTGCACGCTCAAGGCCAAGACCAACGGCAAGACCGCGAGCTTCAGCGCCGGGCAGAAGTGCTGGGGCAACGACGGCCCCGGGATGACCGGCACCCTCACCCAGGGCACGGCCACCTTCGAGGACAAGAAGCTGACCATCGACGCGGACTTCGACATCCAGGTCGGCGGCGGCAGCGAATTCTCGATGAGCGGCAAGCTCCACTATCACTTCGAAGGCACTCGCAAGTAGCGGCACCAGCGTGGCCAACTTCGATCAAGAAACGGTCATCACCGAGGTGGGCAAGCGCCCGCCGCCGGCTTCGCCCGGCAACGACTCGCTGGTGGTGATCTATGCCAAAGACGAGGGCCTGCGCGGCAAGCGATTCAAGCTGGAAAAGAGCCCCCTCACCATCGGCCGCATCCAAGACAGCGACATCGTGCTGGACGACGACGCGGTGTCGCGCCGGCACGCGCAGATCGAGCAGCGCGAGACCGCGTGGTTCGTCGTCGATGTCGGGTCGCGCAACGGCACGCTGCACAACGAAGCAGAGTTGCAGCGCGAGGCCCCGCTTGGCCACGGCGACCGCATCAAGGTCGGGTCCACCATCTTCAAGTACCTGACCGGCGCAGACGCCGAGAGCGCCTACTTCGAAGAGGTCTTCAAGCTGACCATCACCGACGGCCTGACGCAGGTGAACAACCGGCGGCACTTCGACGAGACCCTCGAGCGCGAGTACTTGCGCGCCCGCCGGCATCGGCGCCCGCTCTCGCTCTTGGTGCTGGACATCGACCACTTCAAGAAGATCAACGACCAGTACGGGCACTTGGCCGGCGACCACGTCTTGCGCGAGCTGGCGGGTCTGGTTCAGGGCCGCGTGCGCCGCGACGAGACGGTGGCGCGCTACGGCGGTGAAGAGTTCGTCGTGCTCTTGCCCGAGACCACCCTCGAGGGTGCCGTTTCGCTCGCCGAGAACCTGCGGGCCCGCATTGCCGCCCACAGCTTCGTGTTCCAGAACACCAACATCCCGGTCACGGTGAGCATCGGCTGCTCGGAGGCGATCGAGGCCGACAGCACCGCGCCGGACCTCTTCCGACGCGCGGACGAGCTGCTCTATCAAGCCAAGAAGGGCGGCCGGAACCGGGTGTGCTCGTAGGCGGCTGAGCAAGGTGGCTGTGGCTGATGCCGGGGGGCGGCGGCAGCGACGGCGTCGGGGCCCGTGGCGGTGGCGGTGCTGGTGGCGGTGGCGGTGGCTGAGGTGGCGGGCGTCATGGGCGCAGCCGCTACCAAACCGCCGCAGGCAGCACCAGCGAGGTGCTGGTGGGCCTCTGCGGCAGTGTGGGCTTCCGGCTACTTCAGCCCCGAAGAGCTCGCGCCCGCTGCAGCGAAGCTCGATCGCTTGCTCGCATCCCTCTGGAAGCTGACTCACTGAAGACTGAAGCGCGCCGCCCGGAGCCGCGTTCATCGCGGCCCCGGGCGACGTCATCGGATCATCGAAGGGCCGCGTGGCGCGGCCGCCGGCTTGGCCGTCGGCGTCGTCCGGAGGGAGCCGCCCAGGCGTGTGCATTGTACAATCCTGCGATGAGGGCGGGCGTGGGGCATCGGAGCAGCGACGCCGGATGGGATTCGTGGTGAACGTGGGCACCGTGCGGCTTTCCAGCATCTGGTTCGTTTGCGCGCTCGCCCTGGGGCTTGGCTCGAGCTGCGACGACGAGGCGGTCGCGGGGAGGCCAGACGCCGGGGCGGCGGGCGTGGCAGGGCTCGGTGGCGGCGGCGGAGCTCCCAGTGGCGGCGGCAGCGGCGGCAGCGCAGGCGCGCCCGACAGCTCCGCGGACGCCGACGGCTCGGTCGGTGCGTGTGCAGCGGAGCAAGCCGCGGTGATCGCGTTCGTGAAGGCGAACAAGGGGTGCGCCGCGGATACCGACTGCGTTTTCGTCAAGGCCGAGTCCCGCGTGCAAGAGCTTTGCCCGAGCCCTCACTACGCGGGCGGGTTCTACCTGAACGCCGCCCACGACAAGACGGAATACGCGAAGCTCGCCGGCGCCCTCGACGCATGTCTACCGCCGCTTCCTCCCTGCAACATCAGCCCCGTTCCGGCGGTGTGCTGGCATGGACAGTGCGAGGGCGACGCCGGAACGAACGATGCCAAGACCCAGTGCCTTTCCAACCTCGGTGGCAAGACCGCGTGTACGAAGTGCGCGTGTGGGCTCTGCGACAGCGCTTGCATGGGTTTGCCGGTGCTCCCGGTGCTCCTGTGCGCCTTGAAGGCCGGGTGCCTCGGCACGCCAAAGTGCGATCCGGCGTCGCCCGACTTCCCGTGCAAGGCCGTCCTCGACGCTTCGCCGGGCGCGAACTTCCATTGGTGCAACGACTGCATCGCGGATTGGCAGTGCACGGCAGACTGCGCTGCCGGAAAGTGACCGCTCCAGCGCCCTACTTGCCGCTGCGTTTTCCCAGGACGGGCTCGCGCTTGCGGGCGTCGGGGTCGTAGATCACCAGGCTGCGATCGAGCGCCACCTCGCCGTCGACGAACACCCGGATCTTCCAGCTGCCAAGCGGGTCGCCCGGCTTGAAGGCGATCTCTTGATCGAACACCGTCATGCCCGGGCGAGCCTGCGAGTCGCCGAGCTCGACGGCTCGCCCGCGCCCTCGCGGCCCGGGGCGATCGACCTCCCAGCGGATCTCGACCGGTCGGCTCAGGGCCCGGTGAAAGGTCAGGCGGAAGCCCTGCACCTGTCGGTTGCGGTCCAGCGTGAAGGGGATCTCGGCCCGCTCTTGCACCTGGCCGCCGAAGAACACGCCGAGCTCGGCCCGCGCCACCGGCCCCACGGCAGCGGCGGGGGGCTCGCAGGCCACGGCGCAGGCCATGGCCCAGAGCACCAGTGCGCGTCGGGTCAGGGGCATGCTTCCAGCTCCCGGGCCATGCGCGCGAAGTCGGCGACCGAGAGCACCTCGCCGCGCAGATCCAGATCGATGCTCGCACGCTCGGCGGCCGCGGCGATCGCGCCGCTCTCTTGCCCGCGCACGCCGCGCCAGGCGTTGACCAGCTTCTTTCGACGCTGGGCGAAGGCGGCGCGCACCAGCGCGCGAAAGGCGTCGGTCTCGGGCACCGGGGTGGGCAGCGGATCGAGCACCAGCACCGCCGAGTCCACGTTGGGCTGAGGGTGGAAGGCGCCCCGGCGGACGACCAGCGCCCGCTTCGGAGCGAACTGCGCCTGGACGAACACGCTGAGCGCACCCCACGCTTCCGAGCCGGGCGTGGCCGCCACGCGGTCGGCCACCTCGAGCTGCACCAGATAGACCACGCGGTCGAGCTTCGAGGCGTTCGCGGTGGCCAGCGTCAGCAGCGGCCCGGTGATGTTGTAGGGCAGATTGCCGGCCAGCACGTGGGGGCGGGGGTGCGCGCCGCCAAGGGCCCCCGGATCCACGTGCTTGGCGTCGGCCTCGACGATCTGCAGCCGCCCCTGGCTCAGCGCTTCTGCGAAGGTCTGCCGCAGCGCGGGGATCAGATCCCGATCGCGCTCCACCGCCACCACGTGCGCCGCGCGCTCGATGAGCGGCGAGGTGAGGGCGCCCAGGCCCGCACCCAGCTCGACCACCGTGCCGCCGGGCGGCGTGGTCGCCAGCTCGGCGATGCGCGCCGCGATGCTGCGGTCGTGCAAGAAGTTCTGACCGAAGTGCTTCTTGGCGAAGAGCCCGCGCGCAGCCAACTGGGCCTTGGGGCCGTGCTCGCGCTCGGTCATCACCGTACGGACCTAACGGACCGGCGCCCGCCTTGTCACCTTTGTCGCATCCCGAAGCACTTACGGAAGCTCGGTGCTCGACGGGGGCGGCAGCGCCGCAGCGCGGGGAACGGCGCGCTCGACCCGGATGCCCTGTCGCCGCAGCTCGTGCTCCCCGCGCTCTTGGGCGACCAGCGCGCGGACGCGCACTGCGTCACCCACCGCCCCCATGCTCTCGCTGCCGGTCTTGGGGATCCCCGGCTCCAGTCGCATCGAGAGCCAGCGCAGATCGATGCTGCGGCGCGGGAAACGAGCCAGCGCGGCGCCCAGCTCGGGGCGGGCGGCCACGTCGGGCGCCACGGACCACACGTACACCACGCTGGCCTTGGGCTTGTCGCGCGTCACGCGCTCTAGCGCTGCCGCCAGCCGCGCGTCGGTCCGCGGGCGTTCGGCCTCGAGCCGCGGCGGCGACGACATTCCGAACGCCGCCAGGTAGCTGCGGAGCGTGCGGTCGCGGGCTGCTTCCGCCCAGACCGCTGCCGACGGGAACGGCGACCGCGCCTTCACGCGATCCACGCGCCGAGCCACGCGGTCCAAGTCGCTGGGGCGAACCCGGGCCGCCGCCGCCGGATCGAGCGGGCGCATGTGCTCGAGCACGCGCATCGCGACGTCCACTTCGTCCAGATCGCTGCGATCGGAGTCGTAGGTGCCGGTGGCGTGCGCCAGCGCGACCATCAGCTCGATGCCATGGGCAGGGCCCCGCGCCGGTGGCATCCAGGCCAGGCGCCGCGCGCCCAGCACGCCCAGCCCCACCCGATCGCCGCGGCCCAGGTGCCGCATCGCCACGGCGGCGACCTCGTCCACGGCCAGATCGAGCGGCGAAAGGCCCAACTCGCCGGACCACAGCTCGACCGAAGCGTCGAGCAAGATCCAGACGACGTCGCGCTCTTCGCGCTCGTAGTCGCGCACCATCAGTGTGCCGCGCCGGGCCGAGGCCTTCCACGCCACGCGCTTGAGCGGATCGCCGGGGCGATGCTCGCGCAGCTCGCGCAGCTCCATCCCATCGCCCGAGAGCGGTCCCGGGCGACCCTCGTCGGCGACCATCCGACTTCTGCCGCCGCGCGGCGACCGCATGGTCAACATGAAGGGTCGCGGCAAGACTTCGATGCCGAACGGGTTGGCAAAGGTGAGGGGCACCTCGTAGAGGCCGGGGCTGCCGCGCACTTCCAGCGAGAGACCGTGCAGCCCGTGCCGCCCCACCCGGGGCGCTTTCACCTTCACCACCGCGCGCAGCCGCCCGCCCGCCGGCACCTCGCCCTCGGCGGGCTCGATTTCGATCTCGAGGTTCGGCGAGGCCACCACGCGCAAGCCGACGTAGCGGGCCGCGCGGGTATCGCGGTTGCGCACCTCGGCCTCGAGCTCGAGCACGTCGCCGCGTGCCACGCGGCGCGTTCGGGGCTCGCTGCGCCACAGCATCTCGAAACCCGCGGCGCGTACCCGGGCGACGCCCACCGCGGTCACGGCGCGCGCCACGGCCAGACCGACCAAGAGCGCGCCCCCCCAGGCCACCACCGCCGCTTCTTGGGCCACCAGCCCCACGCCGACCGCCACCACGCCGGCGACGGCGAGATCCACGGCGGTGCGGGTGGGGTGAAGGTGCACGCTGCAGAGCCTACTTGAGATCGCCCGGCGAAGTCCCGACCCGGCCGCAGAAGGCCGAGGTCTTGCCCGTGCACAGCTCTGCGGCGCGCCGCCTCAGCGCCGCCGCGGTCTCGGGGTTGGCTTTCACCCCGAGGCCCCGCTCGTGCAAGAGCGACAGCTCGTGGCACGCCTCGGCGTCACGCGCGAGGCAACGCTCGTCGAGCAGCGAGAGGGCGAGCGAGCGGTAGAGGCGCGCCTTGGCCGCATCGGCCTTGATGCCGCGCCCGATCTCGAAGGCGCGTGCGCTGGCGCTGCAAGCGGCCGGCTGGCGGAAGGCACAGCGCTTCTCCAGCTCGGCCACCTCGAGTCGATCGAGCTCGCTGGTCTCGGCCGGCGCTGGCAGCGCGCGGGCCGACCCGAGGGCGGAGGCCACGCTCGGAGGCGCCGCGGGTGCCGCACGCGGCGCAGGCGTGCCCGCCGGCGGCGGGTGCGTGGCCTGTGCGCGCGGTGGCGCCGAGGTCTGCGCCATGACGCCCGTCACGTCGGGGCGCGCCGGCGGCTCGCGCCGGGCCTCGGGGCCCGACATCAGCGCGGCCAGCGTGCCCACGAACGCGCCGAAGACGATCGCCGCCGTTGTCGTTCCGCGCGCGCTCGACATGGTCCCGCGCCCGATGATCGCACAACAGGCCGTGCCGCGAGTCTGCTAAAAGCGAGGTTCTGTCGAGCGCTGCCCGAATTGCCGCGGCCTTCGCCGCCGCCCTTGTGCTCTGTCCGGCCCCTGCCGGCGCGGATCCGGTCAGCTATTCGGCCTACGAACGCGAGACCGTCGACGCCGCGCTCTCGGAAACGGGTGGGCGCATCGATCCCAAGCCCGAGGGCAAAGAGATCGAGAGCATCGAGATCATCACGCTGGAAGTGATCGAAGATCGCGACCCGGTTCCGAAGTTCTTCAACGCGTTTCACGCCACCACCCGCAAGGGCGTGATCCGCAGCGAGCTCTTGTTCGACGAGGGCCAGCGGTACAGCGCGCGTCTGGTGGAAGAGTCGGCGCGCAACCTGCGCAAGCGCCGTCAACTCTCGCTGGTGCTGCTGGTGCCCCTGGCGGGCAGCACGCCCGACAAGGTGCGGGTGCTCGTGATCACCAAAGACGTCTGGAGTCTGCGGCTGAACACCAACCTGCAGGTCTACGAAGGGAACCTGCTGCGCCTGCTGCTGCAGCCCGCGGAAGAGAACATGTTCGGCACCCACACCATGCTGGGGGGCCTGTTCATTCTGGATCTCGACACCTATTCCTTCGGCGGGCAATACATGGACCGGCGTGTCGCCGGCAGCCGCATCCAGTCCGTGGTCAGCGCGAACTTGATCGTGAACCGCGAAACCGGCACGCCCGAGGGCTCGTTCGGCACCCTGTTCTACGGCCAGCCCCAATACTCCGTGGACTCCAAGTGGTCGTGGAAGACCCTGGTCGTCTGGTACGACGAGATCTTCCGCAGCTATGTCGGCACGGGCCTGCGCACGTTCGATTCGAAGACCACGCAGAGCGACGATGCCATCCCGTATGTGTACGACGCGGCGCGCTGGTTCTCGGCGTATTCGGTGACCCGCAGCTTCGGAGGCCGCTTCAAGCACGACGTCTCGACCGGGCTCGAGATCGATCGCCGCCACTATCGCCTGCGCGACTCGGAGCTCTACGTTCCGAGCGCCGTGGACGACTTCGAGTCGAGCGAGATGCCCGTGCCGGACACGCGGGTGAGCCCCTTCGTTCAGCTGCGCAGCTACCTGTCCGACTATCACCGCGTGCACGACTTCGAGAGCCTGGGGCTCGAAGAAGATTTCCGCCTTGGGCACGAGGCGGTGGTGCGCATCTACCCGGCGGCGCGCGACGCCGCCTCGACCCGCGACATGCTGGGCACCTATGCAGCGCTGGGCTACAGCGCGCGGCTGGGCTCGGGCATCGCGCGGGGCATCGTGGCGTCCACCATCGAGAAGTCGACCCGGGCCCAGACCGACGCCAGCGTGCAGGTTGGCGCGCGCCTGGTCACCCCTCGGGTCGGCTTCGGGCGATTCGTGTACGACGGCGTGCTGGTCAACCACTACGAGAACTACCTCAACGATCGGCTCACCGTGGGCGGTGACGGCCGGCTGCGCGGTTACCCGCCGGCGGCCTTCATCGGCAAAGACGCGGTCGCCAGCAACCTCGAGTTTCGGACCCAACCGGTGTCGATCTGGAGCGTGCAGGTCGGTGGCGCGGTCTTCTACGACGCGGCCGACGCGTTCGAGGGCATGTCGGACCTGCGGCTCAAGCACGCGACCGGCGTGGGTCTGCGCACCGTCTTTCCCCAGGCCGAGCGGATCGTGTTCCGGGCCGACTACGGCGTCCCGGTCACCGCTTCGGGCTTCGTCTTTCCCGGGTCGCTGTTCATCGCCTTCGGCCAGGCCTTCGGCATGCCGACCCTGCCGTCGCCGACGCTAGAAACCGAATACCGCGAGTAATTCACCCGAAACCCGAGCCCGCTGGACGAGTAGGCATGGGATGGGAGACTATCTTGCTCGCGCGTATAGAGGTGACCGATGAATTCAGCGAATGCGGCGCCCATGGACGTTCTGACCGACGTGCTGCAGACCGTCCGGGTCTCGTCGGTCTGCTACGGGCGGGTCGAGCTCGGGGCGCCCTGGGGGGTGCGGGTGCCAGAGAGCGACTCCGCGTCGTTCCATGTCCTGCTTCGCGGCAACGCGTGGCTCGAGGTCGAGGGCATGAACGACCCCGTGGCGCTGGCCAGCGGCGATCTGTTCGCGTTGCCCCATGGGCGCGCGCACACGCTGCGCGACTCGGTGGACACCCCGGCGCGCCCGCTGGAAGAGATCGTCGGCGGCGGCGACGCCTGTTCGACCGGCACCATCAAGGTGGGCGGCAACGGCGCGGCCGCCACGCTGGTGTGTGGGGCGTTCCGGTTCGAGGACCGCACGCACAACCCGCTGCTCAACGTGCTCCCGCCGCTCATCTTGATCAAGGGCGAGGACGGTCGCGCCGTGCACTGGCTCGAGCCCACGCTGCAGTTCATGGCGTGCGAGGCCGCCTCGACCCGCCCGGGCGCCCGCACCGTGGTGAGCCGCCTGGCCGACATCTTGTTCATCCAGATCGTCCGCGGCTTCTTGAGCTCGACCCCCGAGAGTCAGCGTGGCTGGCTGCGCGCGCTCACCGAACCGCAGATCGGCGCATCCCTGGGGCTCATCCACCAAGATCCGCGCACGCCCTGGACGGTCGCGATGCTGGCGTCGAGAGTGGGCATGAGTCGCTCCACGTTCGCGGGCCGCTTCGCCGAGCTGGTGGGTGAGCCGCCGCTTCACTATGTGACGCGCTGGCGCATGCAGCGGGCCGCAGCCCTGCTGAGAGACGGTCGCGCGACGCTGGCCGACATCGCGGACCGCGTGGGTTACGAGTCCGAGGCTGCCTTCAGCAAGGCGTTCAAGCGCTGGGTCGGCGCTGCCCCCGGCGCGTATCGCCGGGCCTCGCGGGACAACGGCGGCTTCGCCGAGCACGCGCCGCACTGAGGCGCGGCGCTCGCCGGTCAGCTCGCCGGCGGGGCGGCCTTGGCCTTCTCGTCGACCTTCTTCTTCAGGGCGTCGAATGCCTGGTCGTACTCGTCGACCAAGAGCTGGTTCTTCTTGTCGATCTCTTCCAAGAGCTTCTGGGCTTCGGTGGTCTCGGCCTCGATGCGCCCCTTGGCCTTCTCCGCCGCTTCCAGTCGGGCCTGAGCTTTCTTCTTGTCGCCCTCCGAGCGCTTGGCGTCGGCGGCCGCTTCCTTGCTCTCGCTGATGGTGCGCTCGAGCGTCGACTTCACGTCGCTCGACTCGGCGATCAGCTCGGTGAGCTTCCGCTTGGTCAGCGGGCCTGCCACGTGGACCAGATAGCTCGCCAGGCTGAGCTCGTCGGCCTGCTTCTCCAGCTTCTCGCGGTTCGGTTTGCCCAGCGCGTCCTCGTGCTCGTCGATGGTGCGATGCGCCTGGTTGCGCTCGCGCAGGCGCTTTTCCAGCTGCTTTTCCACCGATTTTTCCAGCGCCACGCTGGTGGCCCCGAACATCTCGACCGTGCAGCCCTTCTGCTTGGCGGTGTATTGCGCCGCGCCGCCGACCTTCTTGTTGATCTCGGCCTTCTCGTCGCTGAAGAACGTGGCCACCGTGTCCGTCTCGTGCAGGCGCTCGACGTATTCCTGGCTCTTGCCCGCCGCGTCGGCGGCCTCGTACACCTTCAAGACGTCGGGCCACGAGGTCTTGTCCAGCTCGGCGGGGAACTGGGCAAGCTTCCCCAGGGTGCTGCGGGCGCGGCTCTCGTCTTCGGCGAAGCGGGTTCGGGCCTTGGCCAGCTCGTCGGGGTAGCGGGCGGCGTAGCCGGGCTGATCGCTCGAGGGCGCGGCGATCGGGGTGTTGTCATTCTTTTGACACCCCACGCAGAGCACCCAGACGGCCAGCGCACCCCAGGTCAGTCGGCTCGACATGGCCGAAAGTAGAGTCCGCTCCGAGGTCGGGGGTCAACACCGGCCCGCGCGCCGAGCCGGGTCAGACGGGCCGGACGGCGCGCCGATGCCCGACTTTCGCCAGCGCTTCCTCGATGATCGAAGCGCGCGCGCGGGTGTCCCCCTCGAGCTCGGGCACCAGGATCAAGCGGTGAGCCAGCACCGACACGGCCACGGCCCGCACGTCGTCCGGGGTCACGAAGGGGCGGCCGGCGAGCACCGCGTAGCTCTTGGCCGCGCGCACCAGCGAGAGCGACGCACGCGGCGAGGCCCCGAGCACGACCCGGGGGTTGGTGCGGGTGAAGCTGGTGAGCGCCACGGCGTACTCGAACAGGTCTTCTTCCACGTGCACGCGAGCAGCGATGGACTGGACCTGGAGCACGTCGGTGGGGCTCAGCGCCGCCGCGGGCTCGGGCGCGACCACGCCGTGGGTCCGAAGCATCGCGACCTCGTCGCGCTGCGACGGGTAACCCATGAAGACCCGGACCAAGAAGCGATCGATCTGCGCTTCGGGCAGGGGATAGGTCCCCTCGAGGTCCACGGGGTTCTGGGTGGCCAGCACGAAGAACGGATCGGGCAGCTCGAAGCGATCGCCCTCGATGGTGACCTGCCGCTCTTGCATGGCCTCGAGCAGCGCAGACTGGGTCTTGGCGGGCGCGCGGTTGATCTCGTCGGCCAGCACCACGTTGGCGAAGATGGGCCCGGGCCGGAGCTGGAAGGTGCCGTCTCGCGGGTTGAGCACGTAGGTGCCGGTGATGTCGGCGGGCAAGAGGTCGGGTGTGAACTGGATGCGCCGCACGCTGCAGCCCAAGGTGGTGGCGAAGGCCTTGACCAGGGTGGTCTTGGCCACGCCGGGGACGCCCTCGAGCAGCACGTGGCCCCGGGACAAGAGCGCGACCAGCAAGAGGTCCACCGCGAGCGAGTCGCCGATGTAGACCCGGGTGACCTGTCGCCTCACTTCGCCCAGCCGCTCGCGGACGCTGTCGATTTCGCTGGCTTGCAGGGCGTGACTCAAGACTCTCTCCTGGGGCCGTCGGCCTCGGCCAGGATTGCTAGCACCGCTCGCCGGGTCCTCTCTACGGTTTCCTTCGTGACCCGGAAGGGCTGCGACGCCGCCACGGCGGTCTCGGCTCGCCCGAGCTCGCCGAACAGGCGTTTGAGCTCGGCCAGGCTCTTCGGTGCCAGCAGCGCGCGGCGCTCGGCTTCGGCCACCAGCTCGGCCGGGCCGGCGCGTGGCGAGAGCCCGAAGCGTTCGGCCAGCCCCTCTTCGAGCGCGCTCTTCAGCTCGAGCAGCACCAGTGCCCGGTGGGTGGTCGGCGCACCGAGCACCGCTGCCCTGCCGGCGACGCCGCCCTGCGCCACCAGCAGCTGGGCGCTCGCATAGCGCGGCGGCGACCGGCGGTAGACCTTGAGCGACGACGCCACCGCCCACCCGACGGCGACGATGCCCGCGACCACGGCGAACACCATCGCCAGCACGTCGGGCAGCCCGTCGTCGTGCATCTTCGAGACCAGATCCTCGAAGCCCTCGAGCTGGTCCTTGATTTCCTGGCCGAAGCTGGTCCCGCCGCCGTAGGCCCCGCGCTGGCGGAACTCGCCCGCCACCAGGTAGAGCTTGCCCCCGCGCTGGCCCCAGCTGTCGTCTTCGACCAGGTAGTCCACCAGTCCCTCGGAGAACGCGCGATTGCCCGGGTAGCGCAGCATCAGGTTGATGACGGCGGAAGCGTCCGCCATGGCGAACAGCCGACCACGGTTGACGATGATGCCGGTCACCGCCAAGGTCGCGCTGGGCTCGCCGCGCGCGGGGATCTCGAGCACCGGCGTCAGGTTCGGGTGCGTGAACGCCGAGGGGTGATTGGTGACCACCTCGCGCACCTGCGCCACCACGGGATGGCGCCCCTGCTCTTGGCCGGCGACCTGCTGCACCGCGGGGACCGCGATGGCGTAGCTGGGGTTGTCGCGCAGCGCTCGGGCGGGGCGCAGCGGAGCGGTCACGCGCCGGATCTGGAAGCGCCCGAGCAGCGCGTCGCCTTTGCCGAAGTCGTCCAGCACGGCCAGTCGACCGCCCGCGCGCAGGAAGGCGCTGGCCTCGTCGTAGTCGACCTCGACCGTGGGGTGGAGGATGAGCACGCCGTCGGCGGGGCGCAGCCGCTCCCAGTCCAGCACCGCCACGATCTCGACGCGAGAGCTGCCGAGGCGTGCCCGGGCCAGGGCCAGAAGCTCGCTGGTGCCCTCCCAGGTGGTGTCGTTCAGCTCGAACGGCGCGGCGTGCCCACGGTTCGGCCACGCGACCCCCAGGACCACCGTCAAGAGCCCCAGAAGCCGGAACCATTTCGCGGCGTGAGCCCGCATCGGCCGGCACGCTACCATGCCAGCTCGGGCGCGTCCGGCGGCGGCCCTGCAAAAACGTCGCGGTTTCCCGAACTTGACCGCACCAGCAGGGGAGCTAGATTGTGCACCATCAGGTCCGAAAGCGAGGCCGACATGCTCCCCCCCTTCATCATCGACCAGATTCGTCGGCGCGAAGAGGAGGAGCAACGCCGTCGTGACGAGCAGCAGCCCCGACTCGAGCTGCCGGTGGACGCCATTCAGCCGCGTCGCCGTCCCGAGCCCGAGCGCGAAGACGACGACGACAAGGACCGCGGCGTGATCATTCTCGACCTGGCCTGATCGAACGCCGAAACAGTCGCGCGGGCCCCGCGACTTGACTAGGCTGCGCCGGCCCACAATGCCCCGATGGTTCCTGCGCTCCGCCGCGCTCGCCGCGCTCGCGCTCACTGGTTGCTACGACCAGGGTGGGGGCGTCGAGCCGCCGCTCGATCGCATCTACTTCCCGGTCGGGCTCGCGCTGTCCCCTGCGGCTTCGCGCCTCTATGTCGTGAACAGCGACTTCGACCTGCAGTACAACTCGGGGTCACTGCAGGCCCTCGATCTCGCTCGCGTGCGCGCGATCGTTCCGAAGGCGTGCAGCGCGGACGCCGACTGCGTCGGCACCGGGCGGGTGTGCGACCTCTCACCGTCCGACGCGAACGGAGGCCACCCGAGCCGCTGGTGCGTCGACGCCGCGGGGCCCAACGCCGGCATGCCCTGCGGTCCCTTCGGTGAGAAGGGCCCGGCCAACAAGCTGCTGCATCCCGGCCGCTGCGGTCACGTCGATCACGTCTCGCCGCAAGACGGCGGTTCCAGCCTGGTCGCCGGCCGGGTGGGGATCGGCGCGTTCGCCACCGACGTGATCTATCGGCCGCGCCCCACCGGCCCGGGGGGGCGGCTGTTCATCCCGGTCCGCGGTGACGCCACGCTCCACTTCGTGGACGTGATCGACGACACCGAGTCCCCCCAGGTTCCGTTCGAGCTCGACTGCGGTCAAGACGGCAACGGCGGGGACTGCGACGACCGCCATCGTCGGGGCGACGATCCGGACCAAGAGAACACCCGGGATCTGCGGCTGGCGCCCGAGCCCTTCGGCATCGCCGCCACGCCGGAGGGCGAAGCCGTGGTCGTGACGCATCAGACCGAGGGGGCCGCATCCCTCTTCGTGAACGACGCGGCGTCCTGGGGCGACGGCGAATCCAGCCTGGGTGAAGGCCCGAAGCTCACCTTCACCACCACCGGCATGCCCCAGCGCGTGATCGGTGTCGCGGCGCTGCCCACGCCGGCCCTCGCACAAGAGCTGGGTGCGGCCTACGACCCGGGCTTCTTGGTCACCTTCCGCGATGCCGCCCAGGTGGATCTGCTGCGCTACTTCTCCGATGCGGCGTCCAAGCCCGCGCGGCCGTTCATGCAGGTGGCGGGCTCGGCGCCCATCACCGCCAACTCGCTGGGCATCGACTCGCGCGGCATCGCCGTCGACGGCGACGAGCGCAAGGCGTGCGAGGTCGGTTGCCCCGGTGGCTCGGGCGACGCGCGCAAGGCGTGCCTCTCGGAGTGCGCGGGGCTGCCGATTCGCGTGTACATCGCCAACCGTGCGCCTTCGTCCCTCTTGGTCGGCGAGACCCGTCCGAACCCCGGTCTGTTCTCCAGCGACGATCTGCCTCGCCTGACCGAGAGCGTCCCGCTCAGCTTCGGCCCGTCGCGGGTGATCGTGGGCAAGGTCATCGGTCTGGACGGCGCGCCCCACACCCGGGTGTTCGTGGTCTGCTTCGATTCGCGCAAGGTGGGCGTCTACAACCCCGCCACCCACGCCATCGAAGACTGGATAGAAACCGGCCGCGGCCCCCACGGGTTCGTCACCGAGCTGGGCACCGACGACGGCGGCGCCCCCCGCTGGGCGTACGCCTACGTCGCTCATTTCACGGACTCGTACATCGGCGTGATCGACCTCGACATGCGCAACCCCACCTTCGGCACCATCCTCACCACCATTGGCCGGCCCAGCGCTCCGAGGGCCAGCAAATGAGGGCCAAGGTCGACGCCGCGCTCGGCGCCCTGGTCGCGTTCGCGGCGTTCGGGTTGGGCTGCTCCGAGACGCCGGTCTCGGTGCCGCTCCGCTCTCTCGAGCGCAGCGGCGAGGTGTCGTTCGTCTGCGCCGATCAAGAGGGCGAGGGTCACCACATCGACGCCTGTCCCGACTTCGACAGCGAAGAGAACCCGCGGCACCTGTACGCCATGGTCACTCAGACCCTGCGCGGTGAGGTCGCGGTGGTCGATCTGAGCGCGGGCCGCGTGCTCGATCTCGATCCTTCCACGCCGGGGTTCAGCTTCTTGCCGGTGGGCGAGAACCCGGTGGACATCGTCTCGACCCCGGGCGGCGTGGCCAGCTTCGTGGGCGTGGCCGACATCGGAAAAGAGGGCATCTTCGCCATCCCCACCCGGTGCGCCCGTCCGCCGGCGCGCGATCTGACCTCGTGGTCGGCGTGCGCGCTGCCGGTGGCGCCCGGCGAGATGGTGATTGCGATCGATCCGCCGGACTCCGACAACGACGCCGACGCGACCACCCCCGCGCCGGTGCGCGCCAGCTGCGACGCGCCCTTCACCGTCGCGGCGGCCACGCCCGGCACCGCGCTCGCGGCCACCCGCGCCGAGTGCCCCGCCGACCTCGCGCTCGAGAAGGCCCCTGCCGGTCGTCGCAAGCTGATCGTGACCTTGCCCGCGCTGGGCGGCTTCGCGGTGATCGACGCGCAGGGCGTGCTCGATCGCGAGCCCGGCAGCTATCAGCCGTGCGACATCGAACGCTTCATTGCGCTCGAGCCCAAGCTGGACGACGCCGTGGTGCAGAAGGTTCCGGCCGACCTGCAGGCGCCGGGCTGCTCGCTGCCCGAGATCAACTACGGCCCGGTCCCCGACACCTTCATCTCGCAGCCCGCCGGCATCGAGCTCAGCGAGGGCCGGCTGTTCGTCGCCGACCGCGGCTCACCCGCCGTCCACGTGGTCGACGTCTCGGACCCCTGCGCGCCGCGCCAGGACCCGCCGCTGCGCCCCGTGGCGTTCGAGGCCAAGAACCGGATCGTCACCACGACCCAGGTCGCGGTCAGCCCGCCCACCACCACCGGGCAGCGCTTCGCCTATGCGGTCGACGAGTTCGACGGCAGCGTGATGATCTTCGACGTGACGCCGGGCACTTCGGACCGCACGCCGATCGTCCGACCTGGGTCGCCGCTCTTGCCGTTCGAGCCCCCCGACCGCATCGCGTTCAGCTCGCCGGCCCGAGACGTCGGGTTCGTGCTCAGGGACGTGCCCATCGCGGACCCCGAGACGGGCGTCGCCACCATCGGCACGGCGTGCGATCCGGATCCGGCGCTGCCCGCCACCGATCCCGGCGCGAAGTATCGCCCCAGCAGCGACTACACTCGCGGCGCTGCCCCGCGCAACCTGCGCGGTGTGTTCGGGACGGTGATGCTCGCCAGCGGGCAGGTCGCCGTGATCGACCTGGAAGACTTCGACGCGCCCTGCCGGCGCCCGGTGTCCACCAACTCGGCAGCGCTGGCCGACTTCCGCGGCTGCTCGGGCGACGCCACCAAGCCCGACTTCTTCACGCTCGACGGCACCGCGACCGGCAAGCGCACGGTCAGCGCCGAGCTTTCTTGCCGCGTGGTCGAGCCCCATCGCGCCCGCAGCGGCCGCATGCTGGTCAACGGCGGCGACGTCGGGGTCAACGGCCCGGCGCTGCGCAACCTGCCCAAGCTCGGCGCGCGCGGCGGCGGGAACCTGGCCAGCGACCAGTCGGACGAGGGTCGCATGCACCCCAAGCTGCTGGCCGTGGACTTTGCCAACCCCGAAGGTGGAACCCACGGGGTCGAGCTCCATGTCGGCTCCACGCTGTTCCGCAGCCCGTCGGCGGGCGTCCCCAATCCCACCAACCTGCTGCCGGTGGATCCGGCGACCGCCGAGCGGTCGTCGGTGGGCCTGGTGTTCGTCCAGCCCCGGGCCTTCGGCGGGGACGAGGAGATGACGCTCGAGTACGAGGGCGCCCTGGTTGCCGAGCGCAAGACCGGGTTCCCGAAGTGGGAGGTCACCGAGGTTCGGGACGCCGACGCTGCGTTCTGCAACGGCGGCGTACAAGACATGGCGGTGGCCACCCAGGTCGGACAGAAGCTCGGCGTCCCCGCCGCCGCGCTGCCGGCCTTCGCCCGCCGGCACGCCGACGTGGTCACCGTGACCCAGGCCCTGCCGGGAGAAGACTCGTCGTACTGGGACGGCGGGGCCGGGGCGAGCTGCTCGGCGAGCGGCGCGCTGGCCTATTTCAAGTGCCGCGAGGCGTTCGGTCCCGCCGACGCCCCGACCGCGCTCCGCGACCTTCGGGTGGTCGAGGCGTACCAAGACCGCCTGGTGGTCGAACCCAAGGCGTTCAAGAACGCAGACGATCGCGCGCGCATCGAGCAGCTGTTCTTCTGCTGCATGGGCGGGGGCTCGGCGGTCTCGTACGAAGTGCGCGCGGGGCACCAGTGGGTGCTCACGGGCAGCGGCGGCGGCTTCCGCCATGACGTGATCGCCGTTCCAGTCGCGGGCACCAGCGACCTGCGCTGCGAGCTGGACTGCAACCCGCGGCGCGCGCAGCTGGTGAGCCGCGTGTTCGAGGTTTCGGCCAAGGACTGCGCCAAGCCCAAAGAGGGGAAGAGTGACTGCGCCGTCGGGCCGGCCACGTCCGCGGACGTCGCCTGCGTGCTCGACAAGGGCGCTGGCCTCGGGCCGGGCAAGCCCGGGGAAGAGTGCATCTTCCAGAACCTGACCCACCGCTTTGCGGTGTACCGGGGGAACGAGCCCAGCGAACGCGGCATGGCCTTCTCGTGGGGCGTGTCGGGCGGGTTCGTGCCGTTGGCGGCGAACCTGGCCGCCCAGAGCCGGGCGGTGTCTCCGCAGTCGATGGTGTTCGTGCCGCAGATCGGTCAGCTGGCGGTGGCAGACGGCGCCTCGCAAGGGCTGGTGCTGGTCAGCATGGATTCGGTGGCCGTCTCGAGGCTGTTCTTCTGATGTCGCGGCTCGCGCGCGACCGGGGCGAGCTGTCGGGGGCCCGCGACTGACATGGCCGGGCCGAACACGCCCGTGATGCAGCAACACGCCGCGGCCAAGCGGGCCCACCCCGACGCGGTGATCTTCTTCCGGCTCGGCGACTTCTACGAGATGTTCGGCGACGACGCGCTGGTGTGCGCGCGCGCGCTGGATCTGACCCTGACCAGCCGCAACAAGGGCAAGCCCGACGAGGTGCCAATGGCGGGTGTGCCGCACCACGCGGCGCACCAGTACATCGCCCGGCTGCTCGAGGCGGGGCACAAGGTCGCGATCTGCGAGCAGATGGCCGACCCGTCGAAGGTGAAGGGCATCGTCCCGCGCGAGGTGGTGCGGGTGATCACGCCGGGGCTGGTCACCGACCGCGAGCAGCTCGACGCACGCGCCAACAACTGGCTGGCCGCGCTCGAGCTCGGGGCCGAGCGCGTGGGCATCGCGCTCTTCGATCTGTCCACCGGCGAGCTGTGCGCGGCCGAGGTCGGCGATCTGGCGCGCCTGCTCTCGGAGCTGTGCCGGGCGGCGCCGCGCGAGATCTTGGTGGGGGCCGAGGGCGGGGCCAGTCACGACGACGCCCTGGCGGCGCTCCGCGCCACGGTGCCCCGGGCCGCGCTGAGAAGCGATCCGGCGCTGGCCGAAAGCGAGCTCGATCACCAGCTGGGCGCCCGGCGTGGCGATGCGGCGTTCGCCGGCACCCTGGGCTCTCGGGCCGCCGCGCGGGTGCTGCGCTTCGCGCGCGGCTGCACGCCGGGGGCCGAGCTGCCGCTCAGGCGCATCGCCCGCTGGGACCCCCGGGCCGAGCTGGTGATCGACTCCGTGGCGCAGCGGCACCTCGAGCTGTGCGAGTCGTGGTCGGGCCTGCGCCAGGCCACCCTGCTCGGCGTGATCGACGACACCCGGACGTCGATGGGGGCGCGGCTCTTGCGCCGGCGGCTGTCGGCTCCGCTGACCGACGTCGAGCAGATCCGGCGCCGGCACGATCAGGTCGAGCTGTTCGTGGTTCATGCCAAGCTTCGCGCCGAGCTGCGCCTGGCGCTGGAAGACGTCACCGATCTGGAGCGCATCGTGTCGCGGGCGAGCCTGGGCGAGGCGAACCCGCGCGAGCTGGGCTCGCTGCGCGACGGGCTGTCGGCGGCGGCCCGCGCCAGCCAGGTTCTCGACTCGGTGCACGACGCGGCGGGGCGCGAGGCTCTGGGGCTGGATGGCGAGCTCGACCTGTGCGCCGAGCTCGCGGCCGAGCTCGCGCGCGCCCTGGTCGAGCGGCCGCCCGCGCAGGCCAAAGAGGGCGCGGTCTTTGCGCCCGGCTACGACCCCGAGCTGGACGAGCTGGACGCCCTGCAGAAGCACGGCGCCGAGCGCATGGTCGAGCTCGAGACGCGCCTGCGCGACAGCACCGGGATCCCCACGCTGAAGCTGCGCTACACGCGGGTGTTCGGCTGGTACATCGAGGTGTCGCGGGCCCACGCCGCCAAGGCCCCGGCCGCGTGGCGGCGCAAGCAGACGGTGGCCACCGGCGAGCGCTACACCAACCCCGAACTCGACGATCTGGCCGACCGGATCACCACCGCCGAAGACCGCCACCGCGAGCGCGAGCTCGAGCTGATCCGCCAGCTGGTGCGCGCCGTGGCTGCAGCGGGCGACCGCATCGTCGAGCTTTCGCAGCGCGTGGCGCGCTGGGACGTGGCCGCGAGCCTGGCCGAGGTCGCTCATCGCTACGACTACACCCGGCCGGTGGTCGACGACTCGGACCGGCTCGAGCTCGAAGAGAGCCGTCACCCGGTGGTCGAGCGGCTGGCCGCCAAGGGCCGCTTCGTGCCCAACGACGTGCGGCTGTCGCTGAGTGGCGAGCGGCTCTGGCTGATCACCGGCCCCAACATGGCGGGCAAGAGCACGCTGCTGCGCCAGACCGCGCTCTCGGTGGTGCTGGCGCAGCTCGGAAGCTTCGTTCCGGCACGGCGCGCGCAGATCGGTGTGGTCGACCGCGTGCTGTCGCGCGTGGGGGCCAGCGACGACGTGGCCCGGGGCGAGAGCACGTTCATGGTCGAGATGCGCGAGACCGCCGAGATCTTGAAGAGCGCCACGCGCCGCAGCCTGGTGATCTTGGACGAGATCGGTCGCGGCACCAGCACCTACGACGGGCTGGCGATCGCCTGGGCCGTGGCCGAGCACATCGACCAGGCGGTGGAGTGCCGTGCGCTCTTCGCCACGCACTACCACGAGCTGACGGCGCTCGCGGCCGCCAGCAGCCACGTGGCCAACCACTCGGTGAGCGCCCGCGAGTCGGGGGACGACGTGGTGTTCTTGCACCGGCTGGTGGCGGGGGCTGCCAGTCGGTCGTACGGCATCGCGGTGGCGCGTCTGGCCGGGTTGCCCGAGTCGGTGCTGGCCCGCGCCAAGGCCATCTTGATCGGGCTCGAGGGTGAGGGCACGAAGGCCCGGCGCCCGGGTGCCGATGCGCCCCAGCTCTCGCTCTTCCAGAAGGCCGAGGCCCCCGCGCCGGGCTCGCGCGAGGTGCTCGACACGCTGCGGGCGCTCGAGGTCGATCGCATGACGCCGCTCGACGCGCTGAGCCTGCTCGCCAAGCTGAAGGGCAAGCTCACCTGACGCGCGGCGGTTTGGGCGCTGGCGGCGTGGCGCTCCGACCGTCTTCGGGCCAGGCGTGTCGGGGGTAGCGCCGCATCAGCTCTTTCCGCACGGTCGGGTAGTGGCGTTGCCAAAAGCCCTCGAGATCGGTCGTGACCTGCACCGCTCGCCCGTTCGGGGCCAAGAGCTGCAGCGTGACGGCCACGCGACCGCGGCACAAGAGCGGCCCCTTCGCCGAGCCGAAGAAGTCTTGCAGCCGGGACTCGATCCACGGCGGCCGTCCCGGCTCGTAGTGGACCTCGACCGTGCGCCCGCCGCCCAGCCGAACCCGCTCGGGCAGCTCGCTGGCGAGCAGCCGCTGCTGCTCGGCGGTGAGCGAAGCAAAGACCGAGGCCGAGAGCGACGACGCGCGCAGCTCTTCGAAGCTGGTCAGCCCGTCGCAGGCGCGCTCCAGCGCCTCGGCGCGGGTCTCGGGGCCCAGCTCGGGAAAGTCGACCTCGGGCAGGTGCTTCTTGGCCAGCTCGATGCGGCACAGAAGCACGTCCAGACTGCCGGCGGCGGCCGCCAGCTCGGGCGATGCCAGCGCCGCGCGCGCCAAGAGGCGTGACGCCTCGGGCGACGCCGGTGCCCGCGTGCGCGACTCGTCCAGCACCAGCAGGCCGAAGCTCAGCCGCTCGAGGCGATCCACGCGCTGGCTGGCGGCGTTCCACACCAGCTCGTCGCTCTCGCAGAGCGCGTCGGAGCCCAGATCCAAGAGCCAGTCGGCCTCGACGGCGCTGGCGACGCGGACCACGTTCCCGCCGCGGCCCGGCCGCTCTTCCACGTCCACGGCGATCAGCAGCGGCGCGTCGTGGACCACGCTGTCTTCCGACAGCTTGGCGCCGCCGCCCCGGGCAAATACCAGCTCTGCCGCGCCGGGCCGGGCACGCTTGGCCACGCGATCGGCGAAACCGGTCAGCAGGGCGCGGCGGACGCGGCGCTCTTCTTCCGGCAGATCGCCAGGCTCGGGGCCGCTGTCGCGGGCCACCCGCTCGAGCTGCGAGCGCGCGCGGTCGGCCGCTCGCACCGACCGGTGGTCGAGGCCCATGCGGCCGAGCGACTGGGCGTCGAAGCGGGCGTCCCGCGCCTCGTCGAAGCGGTCCATCAGCTCGATCACGTCGGAATCGCCGCGGGCGCCGTCCAGGGTCCGGCGCTGGCCGAAGGCGGTGCGGGCGGCACGCCGGATGTCGCGCTCGGAGAGCAACGCCGCGGCAAGGGCCCCGCGCCGCGCCACGCCCAGCCGCTCTGCCTCGACCGCCACCCGGGCCAGCCGGGGGTGGAGCGGGAAGGCCAGCATGCGCCGGCCGATCTCGGTGAGGGTGCCGCCCTGCACCGCGCCCAGCCCCGCAAGCAGAGCTTCGGCCGCGCTCTTCGCGGCGTCGGGCGGTGGGTCGAGCCAGGCCACGGCATCGAAGCCGCCGAGGCCCGCGCCGTACAGCGTGAGCAGCGCTTCGCTCAGATCGGCGCGGCGGATCTCGGGCGCGTCGTGCTCGGGCCGCGCCTCGAAGTCGCCGCGAGTGTAGAGGCGGATCACCCGCCCGGGCCGCGTGCGGCCCGCACGGCCGGCGCGCTGGGTGGCCGACGAGCGGCTCACCTTGCCAAGCTCCAGCCGGGGCAGCCCGGTCCAGGGCGAGTGGCGCAGGGCGCGGGCCAGCCCCGAGTCGACCACACCGGTGACGCCGTCGATGGTCACGCTGGTCTCGGCGACGTTGGTCGAGAGCACCACCTTGCGCCGCGCGGCGCGCTCCACCGCGCGGCTCTGCTCTTCGACCGTTTGGTCGCCGTGCAGCGGCAGCACCAGCACGCCCTCGCGCTTCGCGAGCTGGGTCAGGCTCTCTTCGGCGCGACGGATCTCGGCGGCTCCGGGCAAGAACACCAGCACGTCACCGTCGTCGCCTGCGAGCAGCTCGCGGACCGCGCTCACCACCTGCTTTTCGAGCGGGCGGTCGTCCGGGCGGTCCAGGTGCTCGACGGTCAGGGGGAAGGCGCGGCCCGGGCTGTCGATCACCGGACAGCCGCCCAAGAACGCGGCCACCGGCGCGGCCTCGAGCGTGGCGCTCATGACCACCAGGCGAAGATCCGGGCGCTCGCCCCTTCGGAGCGACGACACCAGCGCCAGCGCCAGATCGGTGGACAAGCTGCGCTCGTGGAACTCGTCCAGGATCACCAGCCCGACGCCCTCGAGCCGGCGACCAGTGAGCAGGCGCCGGACCAGCACCCCTTCGGTCACGTAGCGCAGCCGGGTCTCGGGGCCGGACACGTCCTCGAAGCGCACGCTGTAGCCGACGCGCCCACCCACCCGCTGCCCGCGCTCGCTGGCCACGTGGCGGGCGACCAGCCGCGCCGCCAAGCGGCGTGGCTCGCTGACCCAGATCTCCCCGCTGCCCGCGAGCCCCGCTTCGAGCAGTGCCATCGGCACCCGGGTGGTCTTGCCTGCGCCGGGCTCGGCCGACAGCACCAGCGCGCCGTGCTCGCGCAGCCGGGCCGCGAGCTCTGGCAAGAGCGGGTCGATGGGCAGCGGCTGCATCGCAGGCAAAAGTGCGGGGGCTGCTCGGGTCAGCCCCCGGCCTTCTTCAGATTGCTGATCCCCACGAACAGCAGAACGGCCGCGACGATGGCGATGGGGAAGGCGAGCCCGGTGGTGATGATGCCGAACGGCATGGCCTCGCGCGTGGCGCGCTGCGAGCCGAAGGCGACCAGAACCACGCCGCCGATCAGCGTGAGCAACGACAGCGCGCACCCGCACCCACCGCAGCCGCGGAGCATCTTCGCGTTCTTGATCTTGCCGGGGTCCGGGGCGGCAGCACCGGGCATGCCGGGGGCTTGGGGTTGCATGATCCGCCATGAGAGGCGTGTTCGAAGCGGGCCGTCAAGGCCCATCCCCGCCCGGAAGTCGGGCCGGGCGGTTGCGAAAATCGCCGAGGCTCGCGCTCGTCACCCAATGCGCGCAGCGCCCCCGGAGTCGCCGGCGCCAGTGGCCGCCTCCACGTCCGACGTCTTCGAGAGGGTTCGCTCGGGCCTGGTGCGTCTGGGGTTCAAGCGAGCCCAGGCCGAGCAAGCCGTCCGGCAGGTGCGCGCGAGTGGAGTGGAGCCTCGACCCGAGCCGCTGCTCCGCGCCGCAATCGCGGTGCTCACACCCTGAGGCGGTTCGAGCCCACCCCCACACAACGACGGTCGTGCTGAGCCGGACGCTGCAGGAACCGATCGGGCCTGCGTCAAGGCCCACCCCGCTCGACAGCGACCGAAGCGGCGGGCTACGCTGAAGGGTGGTGCCCTCTCGGATGGCGCGTCTCTTCGGGCTGCTGATCGCGGTCACGTTCGCGTGGCGGCTCGGGGCGTGCTCGTTGGTTTCGGATCTGGAAGACCTCAAGGCGAGCGCGGGCGGCGACGCGAGCGTCTCGCCCGACGGCGGCAAGGCCGACGGCGGCAAGACCGACGGCGGGGCGTGCATCGCCAAGACCTGCGGCGCCCTCTCTGCCCAGTGCGGCGAGGCCCTCGATGGCTGCGGCGCCAAGCTGGACTGCGGCGAGTGCCCCGGCGGGCTGTTCTGCGGCGGTGGTGGCCCCAACCGATGTGGGCAGACGCCGTGCATCGCCAAGACGTGCCAAGAGCTGTCGGCCGAGTGCGGCCAGGTGTCCGACGGTTGCGGCAAGGTGCTCGACTGCGGTGGGTGCACGCTTCCGCAGAAGTGCGGCGGCACGGGAACCGCCAACGTGTGCGGGTGCACGCCCCTCACATGCGACAGCGTGAAGGCCACCTGCGGCCAGATCTCGGACGGCTGCGGGGGCACGCTCACCTGCGGCACCTGCCAGCCTCCGCAGTCTTGCGGTGGTGGCGGGCCCGCGAACCAGTGCGGGTGCAAACCGAAGAGCTGCGCCGAGCTCGGAGCGAGCTGCGGCAAGGTGCCCGACGGCTGCGGCGGCCTGGCGGACTGCGGGAACTGCGCCTCTGGTGAGATTTGCGGCGGCGCTGGCCCCAACAAGTGCGGCACCGCGCCCTGCCAGCCGAAGAGCTGCGCCGACCAGCGCCACGGCGCCGCCCCGGCCTTGCGCAACGCTCACCCGCTGCGGTCGAGCCCGATGCGCGCCGCCGTGAGGGGCTCGGCCAGGCCCTTCAGCTCGGCGGCGAAGAGCTCGCGCGGGCTCTGGGCGTCGAGCCAGCCCAGCGACTCGGCGGTGTCGGCCAAGGTCTTGGGCAAGACCAGCTCGCCGCCGTGAGCAGCGCCCTGCAGGCGCGCCGCCACGTTCACCGTCTGGCCGAAATAGTCGAGCACCCCGTTGGCGGTCACCACGTAGCACGGGCCGGCGAACACCCCGACCTTCAGGCTGAGCTCGCCCGCGTCGGCCTCGCTCTGGCGGAACGCGCGGAACCCTGCGTGCATGGCCGCACCGGCACGGACGGCGTCTTCTTCGCGGACGAACGCAGCCATCACCGCGTCGCCAATGGTCTTGACCACGGTGCCCTGGTGCTCGGCCACGATACTATCCAAGAGCTCGAAGTGGGCCTGCACCACCCGGAAGGCGCGGGCATCGCCCACCGCGGTGTAGAGCGCGGTCGAGCCGGTCAAGTCGGTGAAGAGCAGCGCCACCCGCGCCACGCGCAGCGACAGCCCAGGCCGCAACACCTCGCGGGCGAACTGTCGGCGAAACTCGGGCAGCATGCTCACGTGATAGGCCGTGGCGGCGTTCTGGGTGAAGTCCACCCGCT
Source organism: Polyangiaceae bacterium (assembly GCA_023150915.1). Taxonomy (GTDB): domain Bacteria; phylum Myxococcota_A; class Polyangia; order Polyangiales; family Polyangiaceae; genus JADJKB01. The sequence goes on along the minus strand of JAKLKA010000026.1, from coordinate 47,159 downwards.
CGAGCTTCACGTGGCGCTCGCGGGGCTCTTCTTGGCTGACCACGATTCGGGCACCGGGCTCGAGATCGGCCTGGGCGGGGTCGAGCGTCGCCGCGGTGACGCGCGCCTCCAGGCGCTTGGCGCCGCCCGGGCCCACGCGCACGATGGCGGCCGGGCCGCCGCGCACGAACAGGCGATAGCGCCCGGGCTGCGTCGGGGCCCCGAGCTCGACCGAGCCGGCGGCGGGGAGCACGGTCTGCGCCAGCACGTGGGGCGTCCGCGCCGGGCCGCCGATGCAGTACGGGCCCTCGTCCACGGTGCGGATCCCTTCGGTCGGGCGGAACGTGGCCTCGACCGCCTGATCGAGATCCAGGTCGAACGAAATGTCGCACAGCTGGCAGTGGGCGTGAGCGCCCAGCTCGGTCAGGCTGCGGCTGCGCTCGGAGGCGGTGCGGCAGCTGGGGCAGATCAGGTCCCAGCACAGCTCGAGCAGACCACCGCTGACCGCGTGCAGGCAGGCGCCGAGCACCAGGTTGCGATCGACGCCCCAAGCATCGGCCAGCTCGAACGGGCGGATGCGATCGACCTCCAGATCGGAGCCCGACCGCACCAGCTCGACCAGCTGCTTGCCGGCCGCTTGGGCCGACACCGGCAGTGACTCGAGGTACGGCTGGGCCAGGCGTTCGAGCGCCGAGCCGTCCACCGCGCTCGAACCAGGCGCCCGCGAGCCCGGGCCCGTGCCCAGCGAGGCGTCGACCTGCTCGATGTAGGCCGCAATGCGCCCCACGAACCGGCCGACCTGAAGCCGCAGCACGGGAGCGATCACCCCGAATTTCGGCTGAGCGCTGACGCGCACCGTGACCTTCGTGCCCCCGCCGCTCTCGGGGGCCAGCTCGAACGCGTTGAGCAGGCGCGTGACCAGGCCGCGGCGCACGTCGCGTCGCACGCTGAAGCGGGTGGGCTCGACCCACTCGTAGGGGCGTTCTTCGTACTCGAGCGGAAAGCCGCCGGACACGGTGGTGACCACGTGGCGCGCTGCGCTGGCGTCGTCGTTCGGCGAAAGGGTCAGACGCCCGAGCCCGATGGCGCGATTGAGGCGCTCGGTGTCGGTGACCAGCGGCCAGAGCGCGGCCGCGCTGGCCCGGCAGGCGACCACCCGTTCGACCACCACCTCTTTTGCCATCGGGCCCAGAGCCTAGTGCCCGGCGGCCCCGACGTCAGCCCTTGACCCGGATCGCCCAGGTCAGCTTGGCCACGCTCTTGAGCACGTTGGGAACGCGCTTGAACAGGTTGATCGAAGGCGGGCGCTTCTCGATCACCCGGACCGGGATCTCGATCACCCGGAGGTCGCCCCGATAGGCCCGGATGACCAGCTCGCTGGCGAACACGTCTTTTTCGACCAAACACGCCTCGACCAGCGGCAAGAGCGTGGAGCGACGGAACGCCTTGAGCCCGTGGGTGTCGGTGCCGCGGAAGCCCAAGAGCACGCGCAGAAGCCCGGTGTAGAACACGCTGGCGGCGTGCCGCAGCAGCGGGCGCTCGTCCGAGGCGCCGCCGATCAACTTCGAGCCGATCACCATGTCGGCCCGCCCCGACGCCAAGAGCTCGACGGCGCGCTGGTGGAAGTCGGTGTCGCACAGGTCGATCTCGTCGCACAGCACGATCTCACCCTGCGCCTTCAAGATGCCCTGGCGCAGCGCCTTGCCGTAGTTGGGCTCGCCGGCCGAGAGCGAGCGCACCTCTGGGTACTTGGCCGCCAGCTCTTTCGCCAGCTCGACCGTGCGGTCGCGCGAGCCGTTCTCGGCCAAGATGATCTCGTACTTCCACCCGAGCGGGCTCAGCCGCTCGCGCAGGTCGACCACCGCCGAGTGCAAGATCCCTTCTTCGTTGTAGACCGGGATCACGATGGAGATCTGGGGAGCATCGCTCATGGCACGAGCTCCCGGGCGTGGTCGGCCGCGTCGCGTCCGAAGATCAAGGCGTCTTCCATCGATGAATAGTTCCAGTTGCCGTAGCGCCCGGCCGGAAGGATGTTCCTGCTTGCAAGGAACGCCTTCACGACCGCGAGCGCGTCGAAGTAGGCGTGGTCGAAGATCACGTACGCATAGTCGATCTTGCGAACGCGGGCGAAGGCCACGTCGCTGGGCTGGGAAATCAGGCCGAGCTCTTGCAGGCCGGCGGTCACGCGGGGCATCAAGCTGGCCTCGTCGGGGGGCGCGCGATCGGCAAGCTCCACGTACAGGCAGGCCTTGCCCGGTGGGGCCATGGCGGGCGAAAAGTGCGAGTAGCAGCCCACGCGGTAGAACGGGTACTTCTCTTCCGGGACGTAGATCCAGTGGTAGGGCTTGCCACACGGGGCTGCGAGCGCGACGTCCAGGTAATAGAGCGGGTTGCAGCGCAGCTTGCCGGCGGCCGCGCGCACCTCGTCCGGGGCGTCGCTCAGGCTCTGGACCAAGAGGGGCAGCGGCGCCGTGCTGATCAACACGTCGTAGCTCACGCGCTCGCCGTCGGGGAAGACCAGGCACTTTCCGTGGGCGTCGATGTGCGCGGGGGCCCGCCCCAGCTCGATCTCGGGCAGCTCGCGGGCCATGGCCCGCGGAAGCTCGCCGATCCCCAGGCGCGGGTAGACGAAGCTCTGATTGTATCCCAGCTCGCGATCGCTGGCGCCCACCGCGCCGGCGATCACGTCCTCGAGCTTGGGCAGCGGCACGAACCGTTGGCACCAAGCCGCCGTGATCTCGCTCGGGTGCACGCCCCAGAGCCGCGAGTTGTAGGGGATCATGAAGTGGCGGCTGAACCCCGGACCGAAGTGGGTGAGGCAGAACTCTTCGAAGTTGGCAGGCTCGGCCTTGGCCTCGGCGAAGTGCGCCGACAGAAACCCCATCAGGCACTCGTAGGCCACGGCGGGGGGCAGGCCGAACGTGTTGGCCTGGAATGGGTAGCGTGTGTACACGCCGTTCGACCAGATCACGCTGCTGCGTTGCACCACCGTGTGGTCGGCGCCGATCCAGCCGAGCACGCGCTGACGCATGGCCGCGTCGCGCAGGTGCAGCAGGTGCCCGGTGCGATCGAAGCGATAGCCCGAGTCTTCCAGGGTGACACAGTGGCCCCCCACGTGCCCCTGCTTCTCGAAGATGCGGTGGTCGGTCCCCGCAGCCTTCAGGCTGAGCGCCGCGCTCATGCCGGTGAGCCCGGCGCCGAGGATGGCGACGGGAACGTGCGGGCGCCGTTCGGTCGGGGGCATGGCGCGCGGGAAGCTAGTCCAAGCCCGGGCCCGAGGCGAGGGTCAGTGTGCGTCTTTCCAGGTCTTGCCGGCACCCACGTCGACCGCCAGCGGAACGTCGAGCGAAAGCACGCCTTCCATCGCCGTCTTGACCTTCGCTTTGGCGGCGTCGACCTCGGCGTCGGGCACCTCGAACACCAGCTCGTCGTGGACCGTGAGCACCATGCGCGCACCCGGGGTGGGGGGCGTACGGAAGCACAACATCGCCAGCTTCAAGATGTCGGCGGCGGTGCCTTGGATGGGAGCATTCATCGCGATGCGCTCCGCGGCCAGGCGCTTCTGGCGGTTGCCGCTCTTGATGTCGGGCACCATGCGCCGGCGCCCCGACAGGGTGTGAACGGCCTCGCTGGCGCGCGCGCCCTCGAGCGTGGTGTTCATGAAGCGCCGCACGCCTTCATGACGTCGGAAGTAGGCGGCGATGAAGCTCGAGGCGTCGGCCCGCGCGATGCCCAGGCTCTTGGCCAGGCCGCTGTCGCCCTGCCCGTAGATCACGCCGAAGTTCACCGCCTTCGCCCGCCGCCGCATCTCGGGGGTGACGGCCGCCGCCTCGACCTCGAACACCTCCATCGCGGTGCGCGTGTGGACGTCTTGGCCGCTCCGAAACGCATCGCAGAGCACCGGGTCTTTGGAGAGGTGCGCCAGCACGCGGAGCTCGATCTGCGAGTAGTCGGCGCTCACGATGCTGTGGCCCGGCGGGGCGATGAATGCGCTGCGGATCTCGCGCCCCAGCTCGCTTCGGATCGGGATGTTTTGCAGGTTCGGATCGGTGCTCGACAGCCGGCCGGTGGCCGCCACCGCCTGCTCCCAGCTGGTGTGCACGCGGCCGGTCCTCGGGTTCACCAGGGTCGGCAGCGCGTCGATGTAGGTGCCCTTCAGCTTGGCCACCTGGCGGTGCTCCAAGATGACCTTCGGGAGCGGGTGCTCGTCGGCCAGCGCCTCGAGCGTGTCGGCGTCGGTGGAGCGCGAAGTCTTGGTCCGGCGCAGCGGGGTGAGCCCCAGCTCGTCGAAGAGTAGCACCTCCAGCTGGCGGGGTGAGGCCAGGTTGAAGGGCCGCCCGGCGATGCGGTGGGCCTCGCCTTCGAGCCGAGCGAGCTCGTCGCGGCACAGGCGGCCGAGCTCACCGAGGCGTGAGGCGTCGATCAGCACCCCGCTGAGCTCCATCTCTGCCAGCACCGCCGAGAGCGGCAGCTCGATCTCGTCCAAGATCGTGCCCAGCCCCTCGTCGAGGACCCGCTTCCGGGAACGCTCTGCGGCGCGCAGCGTCGCCTCGCAACGTAGCGCCGCGTAGCGAGTCGCGTCGTCGACGGGAACCTCGTCGAAGTCGATGCGCTTGCCGCGCGCGGGCTTGGTCAGCGTGTCCAGGTCGGGCAAGACCACGCCCAGATCGCGCTCGGCGATCGACTCGAGGTCGTTCTGTCGCTCGGGATCGAGCAGATAGCTGTCGAGCTGCACGTCGGCGTACGCGCCGGCCAGCGTCAGGCCGTTCCACGCCAGCGCCACCGTTTCGTGCTTCAGGCAGTGCGCCAGCTTGCGCACCGCGGGGTCGGCCAAGACCGGGCCGAGCGCCTGCTTCACCTCGCTGAGCGACAGCTGGCGCGGCGTTCCCAGGGCGCGGTGCGCAACGGGAACGTAGAACCCGACGCCTTCGACGGGCGACAGCGCGAGGCCGACCAGCGTCGAGAGCGGCGAGCCCGACGCGGTCTGCGCGGCGACCGCGACCCGCCCGCTCTCGCGGATCTGCTGCACCAGCGCCTCGAGGCGGGCGCCGTCGAGCACGCAGGTGCGCTCCACTTCGACGATCGGCGCCGGAGCCGCGGGCGAGGCGCTCGCGGGCGCAGCGCTCGCGGGGAGCGCGGCGGGGGCTTCGCCCTGAAGCGCGTGCAACTGCCGCAAGAACCCCAGCTCGGCGTAGAGGCGCTTCAGCCGCTCCACGTCGCGCCCGCCCCAGCGCAGGGCGCCCAGGTCGAAGTCGATGACCGAGTCGTCTTTGAGCGTCACCAGCTTCTGACTGACGAGCGCCTGGTCGCGATACTGCTCCAGGTTCTGCCTGAGCGCCTTCTTGGTGATCTTGTCCAGGTTCGCGTACACCCCCTCGAGCGTGCCGAACTCGACCAGCAGGTCGCGGGCGGTCTTCGGCCCCACGTGCGGCACACCCGGCACGTTGTCGCTGGTATCCCCCATCAGCGCCAAGAGGTCCCGCACCTGATCGACCCGCACGCCGAAGCGCTCTTCCACCTCGGGCACGCCGAACACCCGATCGCGCATCGTGTCCCACATCACGACGTCCGGGCCGACCAGCTGCATCAGGTCCTTGTCGGCGCCGACGATCACCACCTTGAGCCGGTGGCGTCGCGCGTCGCGCACCGCGGCAGCGATCAGATCGTCGGCCTCGACGCCCTGCTCTTTCAGCACCGGGATGGCGAAGGCTTCGATCAGCTCCTGGCAGCGCCCGAACTGCACCTTCAGGTCGTCGGGGGCCGGCGGCCGCGTCGCCTTGTAGTCGGGGTACAGCTCGCGCCGGAAGGTGTCGCGTCCCGAGTCCATGGCGACCGCCAAGAGCGCGGGCCGCCGCTCGCGGACCAAGCGCTCGAGCATGGTCACCGTTCCGAAGGTGGCGTTGGTCGGCTCGCCGCTGGGGCTCGAGAGCTCGCCGATGGCGTGGTAGGCGCGCAGCACGTAGCTCGAGAGGTCCACCACGTAGAGGACCTCGGGATCGCCGGGTGGGAAAAGGTGCGTGCCCATCGAGCGCCGCATACCCCACCGGGCGCGCGCTGGCGACGCCGCCTTTGGTCCTCGGATTCCCAGCCGATAGGGCCGAGTCCTGGCGTCTCCTGGGTCAGCCGAGTAGGCTACCGCCTCGGAGCGATGAGCGACACCACCGAGGCCCCCCCCACCGAGCTGGTCGGCGGGAAGTACCGACTGACGCGGATGCTGGGCAAGGGCGGCATGGGGTCGGTCTGGGAGGGGGTCCACGCCTCGCTGGGCACCCACGTCGCGGTCAAGTTCATCGAGACCGAGTACGTCGACAGCCACGAGGCCCGCAGTCGCTTCGAGAACGAGGCTCGGGCGGCCGCCAAGCTGGCGAGCAAGCACGTGGTCAAGGTTCACGACCACGGCGTGATGAGCGATGGCCGACCGTTCATCGTGATGGAGTACCTGTCGGGTGAGCCGCTCGACGCGCGGCTGTCCCGGGTCGGAAGGATCTCGATCCCAGAGACGGCGGTGATCGTGCAGCAGGTGGCCCGTGCGCTGAACAAGGCCCACGAGGCCGGCATCGTGCACCGTGACCTCAAGCCCGAGAACGTCTTCTTGGTGCGAGACGACGAGGACGGCACCGAGATCGCCAAGGTGGTCGACTTCGGCATCGCGAAATTCACCGATGCTTCGGGTGGGCTGTCGTCGTCCACCCGCACAGGCTCGGTCCTGGGCACGCCCTACTACATGAGCCCCGAGCAGGCCCGCGGGCTCCGCAGCGTCGACACGCGCTCCGATCTCTGGTCGCTGGCCGTGATCGCCTATCGCGCGGTGGTGGGCGAGCTTCCTTTCGTGGGCGAGGCGGTGGGCGATCTGCTGGTACAGATCTGCGTCAGCCCCACGCCGGTGCCGTCCCAGAAGGTGCCCGGGCTGCCGCCGGCCTTCGATGCCTGGGTCGCTCGCGCCCTGGGCAAGGAGCCCGGCGCCCGCTTCCAGAGCGCGGCCGAGATGGCCGAGGCGCTCAACGCGGTGGTGGGTGGGGCCCGCCCGCCGCAGCCGTCGATGACCGCGGACCAAGGTGGGCCGACCCTGGCGGCCGTGACGCCGCATCACACCACGCCGTACCGCGTGGAAGGCGTGACGGCAGCGCCGTTCACCACCCAGAACGCCCCGCCGAAGAAGAAGAACCCCGTGGTGCTCTTGGCCGGCGCTGCTGCGATCGCCGTGCTCGTGCTCGGAGTGGGCGTGGCCCTGGCTGTGCGCGCCGCTTCCGGCGCCGGCGCCTCGGGCGATCCGGTGGTCGCGGTGACGCCGCCCCCCGAGGTCGGCGCAGCGGTCCAACCGCCGGCCACGGCAACCCCGCCACCTTCGGTGGCGCCGGCCGTCGAGCCGCCCCCCTCGGCCAGCGCCGAACCCGCGGCGCCCCCGGACGAAAAGAAGCCTTCGGTGACGACCAAGCCCAGCACCGGGACCAAGCCCACCGCCACCGGAACCAAGCCCAGCACGGGGACCAAGCCCAGCACGGGGACCAAGCCCAGCACGGGCCAGGACATCGGCTACTGAGCTCGGGCGGGGCGCGAACCTTGACCGGTGCGGCGGATCGGCCGTACGGAGGGGCATGCGCTTCATTCGACGATTCGTGGCCCTCACGACCCTGAGCGCCGTGGTCGGCGCGGTCGGGCTCGGCAGCGCGCCGGTCCCCGAGGCCCGCGCCCAGTCCGCGGCCGACAAGGCGACCGCGCGTCAGCTGGCCACCGAAGGCATCGAGCTGTTCAAGGCCGGCAAGCTCGCCGAGGCCCTCGACAAGCTCGATCGGGCTCAGCAGCTCTACGACGCGCCGGTTCACCTGATCTACATCGCGCGCGCCAACGCGCAGCTGGGCCAGTACGTCGAGGCGGCGGAAGCTTACCGGAAGCTGGTTCGGACGCAGCTTCCGGACAATGCCCCGCCGGTGTTCAAAGAGGCGGTCGCCGACGCGAAGAAAGAGCTGCCCGAGGTCGAGCCGAAGATCGCCAGCCTGCGCATCGACATCGAGCCGCGTGACATCAAGGGGCTCAAGCTCGAGGTCGACGGGGCCCCCATTTCCAGCGCTGCCGTCGGCGTCGACCGCCCCGCGAACCCGGGCACTCGCAAGATCACCGCGTCCGCACCCGGCTACAAGTCGACCGAGCAGACCCTCGAGCTCAAACCGGGCGAGAAGAAGAAGCTCGCGCTCACCCTCGAGGCAGACGGCTCTGCGGTGGCCGGCGGCGCGGAAGGTGGGGGAGAGGGCGGCGCTGGCGGTTCTGCCGGCGAGGGTGGAAAAGGTGGCACGGCCGCTGCGGCCGAGCCCACGGGCAACTTCGGGTTCATTGCCGGGCTTCGGATCGGCGCCGCCATCCCGGCGGGCAAGGTCGCCGAAGGCCACGAGATGAAGAACTACTTCGGCCCCGGCGGCGGGGTCGAGATCCGGGGCGGCGTCCGGGTGTTCAAGCGCTATTCCGCCGTGCTGCTGTTCGGCATCGACAGCTATCAGCCCGGGCAGGTGTTCGAGGGCGGTCCCGGTGATTCGGTCGTCGAGGTCGCCCCGCAGGGGTTCAACGCAGGGGTCGGCATCATGTACGCCCCGCCCCCCGGCACCCTCGGGATCATCGCCGAGCTCGACTTTCTGCCCCTGCACCGCTTCGAAGCCAAGCGCGACGTGAAGTTCAAACCCCAGCCGCCGCCGGTCGATCCCCGTCGCAAGGACTGCACCCAGACCTTGAAGGCCCACGGGACGGCGGTCCGGCTCTCCGGCGGCCTGCAGGTCCCTCTGACACCCTGGCTGCAGCTCTCGCCGTACGCCGGGGTCGCCTTCGGCCAGCTCGGCGACTTCAGCAAGGACAGCGACTGCCAAGACGACGACTACACCTGGGGCGCCAAGACGACCCCGTGGCACGACAAGGAAACCCCCGTCCAGGCAGGGCACGTCGTGGTCAGCCTCGGGGTCGGGGGCGACCTTCTGTTCGGCAGCGACAAGCCTTCGAAATGACAATGTAAAGGTGCCTGCTACAACGCAGTGCAACAAATTACATTGTCGTGACGATCGCAGGATTTGCCGGTGTTACCTGAACACGGGTAGCGCATGGAAACCGCCCTCGTCGTTCTCTACTTCGCCGTTCTTCTCCTGCTCTGCGGCTACGGTGTGCACCGAGCCCACCTCGTGCTCTTGGTCGCGCGCAATCGCCGCACCCTCGGCCGGTCGGCGCAGACGCCCGAGATCATCGAGTCCGAGCTGCCCACGGTCACCGTGCAGCTGCCGCTGTACAACGAGGCCACGGTCGTGGCTCGACTGCTCGAGGCCGCGGCCACCTTCGACTATCCCCGCGATCGCCTCGAGATCCAGGTGCTCGACGACTCGTCGGACGAGACCCGCGCCATCGCCCAGGCGAAGGTCGACGAGCTCCGTCGCAGCGGGCTCGACATGGTCTACATCCGCCGGCCCAACCGCGTCGGCTACAAGGCGGGCGCCCTCGACTACGGCCTGGATCAGGCCAAGGGTGAGCTGATTGCCATCTTCGACGCGGACTTCATTCCGCAGCCCGGCTTCTTGCGGGACGTGGTGGGGCACTTCCGCGATCCGAAGGTGGGCATGGTTCAGACCCGCTGGGGTCACCTGAACCGCAACCACAGCATGCTGACCAGCATCCAGGCGCTGATGCTCGACGGCCACCACCTGGTCGAGAACCGCGCGCGCTTCGGTGCGGGGCTGATGTTCAACTTCTCGGGGACCGGCGGCATCTGGCGCCGCGCCGCCATCGACGCCGCGGGCGGCTGGCAACACGACACCCTGACCGAAGACCTGGACCTGTCGTACCGCGCCCAGCTCGCGGGCTGGCGTTTCGTCTATCGCCCCGACGTGATCACTCCTGCCGAGCTGCCGGAAGACATGTCGGCGTTTCGCGCGCAGCAGTTCCGCTGGGCCAAGGGCACGGTGCAGACCTCGCGCAAGCTGCTCGGCCGCGTGATGTCGTCGAGCCTGCGCTTCTCGCAGCGGCTCGAGGCGTTCTTCCACCTCACGCCGCACTTCGCCTATCCGCTGATGATGTTGCTCTCGGTGCTGCTCTTGCCGGCGCTGATCCTGATGCCGGCCACCGACCCGCGGATGATGCTGGTGGTCGATCTGCCGCTCTGCTTCGGCGCCACCGGCTCGCTCGCCACGTTCTACATCGTCGCCGAGAAGTCCCAGGGGCGCACGGTGTGGGACGCGGTGCGCCGCCTGCCGATGCTGATTGCGCTCGGTGCCGGGCTGGCGCCGCACCTGTCCCGCGCCGTGTACGAAGGTCTGAAGAGCATGTCCGGCGAGTTCGTGCGCACGCCCAAGAAGGGCATCATCGCCGGCCGGTACCGCCAGCATGCCGAGCTGCCCTGGCTCGAGATCGGGCTCGCCCTGCTCAGCGCCGCCAGCGTGGTCGCATCGCTCGAGACGGGTCACTGGTTCGCGGCGCCGTTCGCCTCGTTGTTCATGCTCGGCTACTCGTACGTGGCTTGGCTGGTGGTCGCCGAGCAGGTCTCGGTGCGGCGCGCGGCGCTGGCCCGCGCCTCCGAGCCGCCGGCCGAGGCCGTCGAGCAGCCCGCCATGCAGCGCGCGGCGTGATTCGTCCTCGAACCCGGGGCCTCCGTGCCCGGCGTCGGGTGAGTGCCTCGGCGAGGCTACTCTCGCGATTGCCATGGACTTTACGGCCCGGCCCTGTAGACTGACGCTACCCTGACGACCGTGTTTCGGGCTGGCCGAAACGCTCAGCCCCGAGGGGCACGAGGGGGATGGCAATGACCAAGGCTGACATCGTCCAGACCGTCTATGCCCGTCTTGGGGGCTTCTCCAAGAAAGAGTCTGCCGATCTGGTGGATCTCGTCTTCGAGACCATGAAAGAGACGCTGGGCCGCGGCGAGAAGATCAAGATCTCGGGCTTCGGGAACTTCGTGCTCCGCGACAAGCGGCAACGCCAGGGGCGCAACCCGCAGACCGGGGATCCGATCGTCATCACCGAGCGGCGCGTCCTCAACTTCAAGGCCAGTCAGCTGCTCAAGCAGGCCCTGAACGAAGAGCGCGCTCCGGCGCCGATGGCCGGGCAGCCGCCGGTGGAAGCCGAGAAGGAGTAGCGCCCGGTGGCCGACATCCCGGTGAAGCTTTATTACCGGATCGGCGAGGTCGCCGAGATCGTGGGTGTGGAGCCGCACGTGCTCCGCTACTGGGAGACCGAGTTCCGCTCGATCCGCCCCAGCAAGAGCGCCAAGGGCCAGCGGGTCTATTCACGGCGCGACGTCGAGAAGCTGATGAAGGTCAAAGACCTTCTGTACTCACACGGCTTCACCATCGCCGGCGCGCGCAAGCGGCTGCGGCAGGCCAACGAAGAGCCCACGCCCGCCCCAGCGCCGGCCCCCGCCCCGCCGGTCGCGGCGCCGTCCCCGTCGGTGCGCCAGACCTTGCTCGGGCTCCGCGCCGACGTGGCCGCCCTGCTCGCCGAGCTGGGCGAGGATCCCGCCGCCGACGAGCCGGGGCGTTTTCTGTCCGCGCAGCGCTTGACTCCTTCCGGCTGAACGACCACACCCGTCCGACACAAAATCCCCCAACCCCGGGGGCGACGAGGAGTGTCGACCGATGGCTGAAGGTCTGAACCGCGTGTTCTTGCTCGGAAATCTCGGAGCCGATCCCGAGCTGCGCGTCACCAATTCCGGGCAAGCCGTCTTGAAGATGCGGCTGGCCACCAGCGAGACCTATCTCGACAAGAACCGCGTCCGCCAAGAGCGGACCGAGTGGCACAACGTCGTGGTGTGGGGGAAGCGTGCCGAGGCGCTGGGGAAGTTCCTGACCAAGGGTTCGCGGATCTTCGTCGAGGGCGGGCTTCGCACCTCGAGCTACGACGACCGCGAGGGCAACAAGCGCTACAAGACCGAGATCGTTGCCAGCAACATCATCCTCTCCGGCGGGGGCGGGGGCGGCGGTGGGGGTGGCGGTCGCGGAGGTGGCGGCGGCGCTCGGGACGACTATGGTCCTCCCGATGAGCAAGCACCGGCAGCCAGCGGCGGTTACGACGATGCGGACTACGGCGGCGGCGGCGGCGGTGGCGGCGACGACGACATCCCGTTCTGAGCGGCGCGCGCCCGGGCGGCGCGCGGCGCTGGCGATCGCGCTGGTGCTGGCCGGCGGGTTCGCGGCGTGCACCGACAAGACCCAATCGTCCGGGGACGCGGCGGCGGCTCCGGTCGAGCTTTCGCCCGTGCCGAAGCCGGCGGAGCTGGCGGCGACCTGGATCGTGAGCAAGCCCGGCGACACCTGGGCAAAGCTCCGCGAGACCGGAGGCGCCCCGGCTCGGCTCTTGCCGCAGAGCTTCGGGCTGCTCGTGTCGACGTTCCTCGGGCTGCCCGCGGCCGCCGCGGACGCCATCGATCCCGACGTGGCCATGACCGGCGTCGCGCTCTCGGACGACAAGGGCGCGCTCGAGGTGGCGGTCGCCATCCACGTCCGCAGCGGGCGAGAGCTCACGGCCCGACTCAGCGCGGGGGGCGATGCCCCGTATTCGGCACGAGAGGACGCGGCCACCGGGATCACCTTGCTGGAAGCCAAGGCCGGCAAGGCATCGACCGGTGTCGCCCTGGGGGTGATCGGCAACTACCTCTTGGCGGCGCGCAAACCCACCGAGCTGACCCGCGCCGGCCCCTACGCCGCGCGCACTTTGCCCAAAGAGCCCCCGCCCAAGGTGCCGGCGTCGATCACGCTCGAGAAGCGCGCTCTCTCGGGTCCCGTGGCCGCGGCGATTCGCGAAACCTGGAAGGGCAAGCAAGCCGAGCTCGCGCGGCTCGACGACGACAACCGGCAGAAGCACGGTGGCCGCGCGCCCGACTTCGGCGATCCGCGTGCGGCGCTCTCGGCGCTCTCGGGCGCCATCGATGGTTCGCTGAAGGTGCTCGAAAGCTCGGCGGGTGGAAGGGTCGCCATCGAACCATTCGGGGACCGGCTCGAGCTCACCCTCGAGCTCGACGCCGAGGCCCAGGGCGCGGCAGCCGAGACCTTCGCAGCGCTCACCGTCGGCGACGCCGAGCCCATCAGCGCCTTGCCCGCTCTGACGCCCATCGTCGTGCTCACGCGCACCACTTCCGCGTCGCGCCAGGCTTCGGCCAAGAGCATGGACGAAGGCGTCGCGAGCCTGCTCGGGGATCGACTCACCGCGCCGGACCGCGAGAAGGTCAAGGGCGTGCTCGACCGCTTGGCGCAGGGGCGCGGCGACTGGGAGACCTATGGCGTGTACCTCGACGCGGGCAAGGGCGGGCTGGTGTACCGCGCCGCGTTGAGCGATCAGAAGGCCTTCGACGCCGGCGCCAGGGATCTGTTCAAGCTGCTCGCGGTGCGCGCCGTGGCCGAACCGCTCAGGCAGTTCGCCGGTGAGAGCACGGTCAAGCAGAGCACCGCGCAAGTGCCCGGCGTGCCAGGCACCACTCAGCGAACGCTGGTCCAGCTCAAGCCCAGCTCGATGCGCGCCGCGAACGACAAGACGGGGAAGGTGAGCACCGAGCTGCAGAACATCGAGCTCTTGTGGGCATACAAAGACGGCCGCGTGCTCGGGGCCGGCTCGTTCGATGCCGTGCCCGTGCTCGGAGCGCTGGTCGGCGCCGAAGCCGACGCGAAGCAGACGCACGCGGGCGATGCCAAGGTCGCGGCGGCGCTGGCCCGCGTGAAGAGCGCGGCCTTCGTGGTCTTGCTTCAGCCGCTCCGGCTCGGTGGCGGGTCCGCGCAGATGTCCCCCTCGCCGCTGGTGGCCAGCTTCGGCCGGCGCGAGCGCACTGGGTTCGTGCGGGTCGAAGCGGATCAAGCCGCGCTCGAGTCGGTTCTGAAGAGCGTCGCGCTCGGCCGGTGAAGTTGGGGTAGAATCCGCGGCATGGCCCCGCGCGTCGCCGTGCTCGTGAACCGCGTCTTGACCACGGCCTTCGCGCTGTCGGTCGCCGCGCTGCTCGTCCCCAGCGGCTGCGGCCGTAGCCCGCTCGAGCTCGACGACACCTCCCCGTTGCCCGACGGCTCCGCCGGCTCCGGCGGCGGGCTGGGGGGCGGCGGTTTCGGCGGCGGCGGCTCTGGGGGTGGCGGCTTCGGGGGCAGCGCGGGGGGCGGCGGCATGGCCGGCATCTCGGGTCAGGCCGGCATGGGCGGCTTGGCGGGTGCGGCCGGGGCCGGCGGTTTCGGCGGGTTCGGTGGTGGAACCGGCGGCGGGGGGATGGGCGGCTTCGGCGGTTCGCCGGGCTGCGGCCCGTGCGACGGCTGCTGCGACGGCGCCGGCGTGTGTCGCAAGGGCACCGAGACCAACGCCTGCGGCAAGACCGGCGTGGCGTGCTTCGACTGCGGCCAGGTGGGGTTCGGCTGCATCGACGGGAAGTGTCAGGGCGTGCCGCCGAAGTGTGGCCCCGGCAATTGCAGCGGCTGCTGCGACGCCAAGGGCAATTGCCGAAACGGCGCCGAGTCCGATGCCTGCGGCGCCACCGGCGGGCAGTGCGACGACTGCCTGGCGAAGGGCCAGGGTTGCACCGCCGGCACGTGCCAAGGTGTCCCCCCGAAGTGCGGGCCCGGAACCTGCGGTGGCTGTTGCACGGCCGCGGGCAAGTGCCTGCCCGGGGCCGACAACGTCGCGTGCGGCGCGGGGGGCCAGCAGTGCGAGGCCTGCCTGTCACCGAAGAAGTGTTCGGTGCCGGGCGGCTACTGCGCCTACATCCCGAGTTGCGGACCGCTCACCTGTCCCGGGGGCTGTTGCGATGCCCAGGGGCAGTGCAAGGACGGCCACACCAACTCCGAGTGTGGGGTGGGCGGCACCAAGTGCTGGGATTGCACGGCCACCAAGCTCAACTGCGCCCCGCAGGGCTTCTGCTATCAGGGGCCGCACTGCGGTCCGGACAACTGCGCCGGGTGCTGTGACGGCACCGGCCAGTGCCGCGCGGGGGGCAGCAATCAGTTCTGCGGGCAGTACGGCGAGCTCTGCGACAACTGTGGCAGCAAGGGGCAGACCTGCGCGGGTCAGGTGTGCGGCACCGGGAGCGTGTGCCCGAAGCCCTATGCCGGCTGCGCACCGAACGCGGCGACTCCCCCCCCCGCGTCGTTCAAGGCGTGCAGCACGGCCGACCTGAACGCAATCGCCATCGCTTGCAAGGGCCAGGGCGACAACCCGAACTGTGGCCCCGCATTCCAGAAGCTCTTGAGCGCCGACCCCGGCTGCTACGACTGCCTGATCCAGTTCGCGACCGACGCTGCCTACGTGCGCTGCCTTGCGCCGTTCCTCAGCCCGTCGTGCAACCACTCGCTCAGCTGTGCCGTCGAGTGCTCGAACACGTCGTGCAACCAGTGCCCGGCGGCCAAAGAAGAGCAGTGCCGCAACGGCTTGTTCGCCAAGGGCGGCGCGTGTCGCGACTACGTGAACGGTTACTATTGCGCGCAGGCGGCGCTCGACGGGCCGGCGGCGTTCTGCCAGTGGGCCGGCGATACGGGGCAGTGGATCGCCAAGGTCGGCGCTCACTACTGCGGCGGAGGCTGACGGGTGGCTCGCCGCGGCTACGACGAGGTGACGCTCGTCACCGGCTTTCCCAACTTCCGCGCGCGGAAGATGGTCGAGTATCTGCTGGCGACCGAGCCCAGATCCTTGGTCTACCTGGTGGTGCGCAAGGCGCTGGAGAACGAGGCCTCGGCCGCGCTGGCGCGGCTGCCGAAGGGCCAGCGCGAGCGCGTGGTGATCATCGAGGGTGATGCGGCGGCCATGGACCTGGGGCTGAGCGGTGCCGAGTACCGCACGCTCGGCGCCGAGGTCGATCGCGTCCACCACCTGGCTCAGATCACCTACCCCGGGGTGCCCCGCGAGACCACCGAGGCGACCAACATCGGCGCCATGCGCGAGGTGATCGAGCTGGGCCGCTGTTGCACGAACATGCGGTCGATCGTGGTCCACTCGACGGCGCTCGTCAGCGGAAACCGCGAGGGCCTGGTGCTCGAAGACGACCTGAACGCGGGGCAGGCCTTCCGCACGCCGGTCGAAGAGACGCTGGCCCGAGCCGAGCGCCTGGCGCGGAGCGCGCTGCCAGAGTTGCCGATCGTCGTGCTGCGCCCCACGTGGATCGTGGGCGATTCGACCACCGGCGAGATCGAGCGCTTCGATGGCCCCTATCTGCTGGTGCTGCTCTTGGTCACCTCGCCGCAAGACCTGCCGGTGCCGCTGCCCACGCGCGGCGACGCGCTCTTGCACCTGGTGCCCATCGACTATGTCGTGCGCGCCGCGCACTTCATCGGGCGCCACCCCAAGGCGATCGGCCGCACCTTCCACCTGGCCGACCCCCGCCCGCTCACCGTGCGTCGGGTGTTCGAGCTGGTGGCCGCCAGCGGCGGCAAGCGCCTTCCCGGGGGGTTCATCCCCACGCGTGTGACCAAGGCGCTGCTCTCGGCACCCGGGCTCGGGCTCTTGGCCAAGAGCCCGCGGGCGTTCGTCGACATGCTGGCCACTCCGGTTCGCTACGACACGCGAAACAGCGCCGAGCTGCTCCACGACTCCGGTATCGTCTGCCCGCCCTTCGAGAGCTACGTCGACACCTTGGTCGCCCACGTGCGGGGCCGCGTGCAAGAGCGCCGCGTGCAGAGCCGGGCCGATCGTTTCGGCGAGGTCGAGGACGCTCTGTACTGAGCAATGACGCCGGCCGATCGTCAGTCACTCGTCATCTCGCTGCTCGCGCTCGGCGTGGCGGTCACGTGCGCCGGTGGCACGGTGGGCCCGGCGGCCTCCGAACCCCCATCGCCGGCCCCCACCTTGGGTTCCTCCGAACCGCCGCGCGCCACCGCGGAGGTGCCCGAGGCGGCGGCCCCGTCCAGCGCGCCGCCGGATGCCGCGTCGGCGCCGGCCGCGGGCCTGGCCTTGCCCAAGCTTCGCGCCGCGCTGGCCGCGCTGACCGCCCACGAGCGCACCACACCGGTGCGGGTGGTGTGGCTCGGCGACTCGCACACCGCCGCCGACTTCTGGCCTCACGCGCTTCGCCGACCGCTGCAAGAGCGCTTCGGCAACGGAGGGCCGGGCTTCGTGCAGCTGGGTGTCGAACCGTATCGGCACGCGCTCTTGAAGGTCGGGCGCGAAGGCACGTGGCGTCGCGAGCCGGCGTCGCCCGCGGGCAGCATGAAGCAACTCGACGGCGTGTTCGGCCTGTCGGGGTTGCGTGCGGTGCCCGAGAGCGCCGACGCCCGCGCCAGCGTCGAGCTCACCGGCAAGGCGTCGGAGGGCACCACGCGTTGGTCGTTGTGGTACCGCGCCAAGCCGGCCGACCGCGTACGCCTCGCGATTCGGGGCAGCGCCCAGGCCGAAAGCGCCACGGCCAAGTCCGGCAAGGCGCTGGGGTCGCTGCGGGTCCACACGATCGAGAGCGCGTCGCCGGCGACCCTCGACGTGGGCGTGAGCGGCGGGGCCCCCGAGCTCTTCGGCGTGATCGTCGAGAGCGCGAAACCCGGCGTGGTGGTCGACACGCTGGGGATCAATGGTGCGCGAGCCGCGACACCCCTGGCGTGGAACCCGGTCGAATGGACGGCTGCCCTGAGCGCGCGCGAGCCGTCGCTGGTGGTGATCGCCTATGGGACCAACGAGGCCGCCTCGACACTTGCCGCGTCACGCTACGACAAGACCCTGGACGAGCTCGTGGCGCGCGTTCGGGGCGCGGCGCCCGACGCCGACTGCTTGCTGGTGGGCCCCCCGGACATGGTCTCGGGCGACGGCAAGAGCGCCCCGCGGGTGGTGGAGTTCGATCAGGTCGCCGAGCGCACGGCCGCGCGCCTGGGCTGTGGCTACTTCTCCGCATGGTCGGCCATGGGCGGCGACGGCAGCATGGCGCGCTGGATGAAAGAGAAGCCCCCGCTGGCAGCTCCCGATGGCATCCATCTGGCCCCTGGCGGTTACGAGCGGCTCGGCAAAGCACTGGCCGAGCGCGTGCTGGGCGCGGTGTCGCCCGTGAAATAGCTCAGCGGCCGGCCGCGTGGCTCTCGTAGCCCTGGACGAGCGCGCGGTAGATCCAGTTGCCCAGCACCTCCGAGCCAACGCCCGTTGGATGGGTCAGATCGGCCTGGCCCAGACCGCGGCCGACCCACGCCGCCATGCTGCCCGCGCCGCCCATCGCCTTGTAGAGATCGAAGAACGCGCAGCCCGACGCGGCCGCCGCCTTGCGCTGCTCGGCGACGATTGCGGGGATCACCGCCATGGTCGAGAGGCTGGTGCCCTTCTTCTCGGCCCGGTCCATCGCGCCCACCACCAGGCAGCCCATCTCGGGTCGCGCGCGCTTGCCTTGGTCCAGCACGTCTTTCATCGTGCGGAAGTACTCGTCCATCGGATAGGCGAACCCGTCTCCGCTCTCGTTGGCACCGAACTGGTAGATGAGCAGGTCGGGTTTCCGCCAGCGCAGCGTGTCCGCCCAATGCGCGTCGTCTTGCTTGTCCAAGAACCGGACCCGTGCGCCCTGAATGCCGATGGCGTCCAGCACCACACCGGGCGCGTCGCGCTCCATGACCACGCCGAACGCGCGCGTGCTGCCGCTGAGGGTGACTACCTCCTTCGTACGCCACCTCGGTGGCGGGCGCTTGGGTGTCCAGCTCCTTCGCGTCGGCGCCGTCGATGCGCAGCTTCGCCTTGCCGCCGCCCGGCTCTTTCACGTACGCCAGCACGAAGCGCGAGACCGCTCGCCCGAACGTGCCGCTCTTCGGGGTGCCGAAGCGAGCCCGAGAGCCCGGCGGCGCACGAAACGACACGCCGCCCAGGCCGTAGAGCCCGTCGGGGGAGAGCGGCCCCACGATCCGGCTCACCAGCCAGCCGCTCGACGAGAAGCGCGCGACGTCGTTGTGGAAGTAGGCGGGCCAGGCGTTGGCCATCAGCATGAAGCCGTGTCCGGCATCGCCGAACTGCCGCTGCAGCTTGCGACGCAGCGTCCCCGACACGTAGTCGCTGGTGACGATCGAATCCCCGAAGTGCACCACGCGCGTGATCGCGCCCGGCTGCTTGTCGATGGTGCGTGCGAGCGCGCGGTAGAAGCCAGCGAGGCCCGCATGATTCGGGTCTTCGAGCGGCAGCGGGGGCTTCTCGGCGTCGATCGCCGGGGCCTCGCCCTCGGCCTTCTTCGCGATCGGGCCCCGGGCGGCCTGTGGCGCTTCGACCTGCTCCGGTTGCGCCAGCTCGGGTCGCGAACGCGTCTCGGTCTCGAGCTCGGCCTGCCCGACCTCGAGCACCGGCGGCGCCACGCCCGGGGGCGCTTCGGTCGGTGAGCTGGTCGCGGCGGGGGGCGACAGCCGCACGCGCGCGAACATCGGTGACAGCTCGGCGATCAGCGCCAGCACGGCAAGCGACGCGACGCCGAGCACCGGGCGCGAGGTGAGCGCCGTGCGCGGCGTGGTGGCGACCGGCCCCTGGACGGTGATCGGGTGCTGCCTCGGGCCGTGCGGTGCCAAGGGTCGCCTGCCGAACCGGCGCTAGTTGACGCAGCTCATGTCGCCGAGCTGGCGGCACAGCGCCTTGAGCATCCTCAGGTCGCTGTCGCTGGCTTTGCCCGACGCGGCCTTGGCCTTCAGCGCGTTCTTCGCCGAGGTCTGCTTCTGCCGATCGCCGCTCTGAGCCATGTCTTTCACGTCGGGCCCGGTCTCGGTGGCGCTGGGCTTGGGCTTCGGTGTCGGCGCCTCGGGCTTCTTTGGCGCCTTCCCCGCGGGCTTCTCGGCGAACGGATCGTTCCGCACGATGCCGCCCGACAGGGCCGGGGCCGCGGTGGTCGTCGGCTCCGCCGTGGGGTCGGGCTTGGGGGCGTTCGGCAGCTCGTTCGGGTCCACCCCCTTGTCGAGCGCCGCGATGTCGTTGCTGGCGCGCTTGCGCCGGCCCGAGTCGACGGTGGTGGCCTTGGCGACGCGGTCGAGCAGGGCGCGCTTCTTCTGCGGGTCCGTCTCGCGCTGCGCCAGGTCGAGCAGCATGTCGGCCCAGCGCGCCTCGATGTCCTTGAACTCGGTGGACTGGCGCGCGTTGCTGTTCTCGGGGATCTCGGCGATGACCTTGTTGTGGGCGGCTTCCACGTCGCCGTTCTGCATGAGCTGCACGGCATCGGCCAGCGCCTGCGCGGTGGGATCGCTGGCCTGCGCGCTGCCGTCGCCCCCTGCGCCCTGGCGATTGCCGATGGCCACCATTCCGACCATCACCAGCACGCCCAGGAACGCCACGCCCGCCACCGCCTTCAAGATGGGGGGGATGCCCGGAGCCACCGTGGTCCGCCGCTCCATGCCGACGCCCGGGGCGGGCGTGTGGCGGTCGGCGATGGCAGGGCCCACGGGGCCCATCTGCGCGGTGGCGTCGGCGCCCGGGTGATAGATCTGGCCTGCAGGGATGAACTTGAAGACCACGTCGCCCAGCTCGATGGTGTCGCGCGCGTCGAGCAGGCTGCGGTGCAAGTCCACGCCGTTCACCCGCAGCCCGTTGGCGCTCTCGCGGTCGACGATTTCGTAGCGGCCGTCGCCCAGTGCGTGGATCTCGGCGTGCACCCGGCTCACCGAAGCGTGGTTGACCGACACCTCGCACTCTTCGCCGCGCCCGATGACCACCCGCGGTGCCGAGAGCGCGTACTCGGACCCGGGGGTGGGACCTGCGAGCATGAACAGTCGATCGGACTGGCTGAGCAGCGCTTGGGCTCGATGCGTCCCGGGCGCGGTGGACTTGCTGTAGGCAGCCCCCGCCACCTGCTCGTCCATCAGCTCGAGCCGATAGTCACCGACCTGCACCAGGTCGCCATGCTCGAGGCGCTGTGGCTCGCTGACGCGGACGCCGTTGACGAAGCAGCCGTTGTAGCTGGCCAGGTCGTCGAAGATCCAACCTGTCCCGTTGCGCGTGAGCTTGGCGTGACGGCGCGAGATGTTGCGTTCGGTCAGGCGGACGGTGTTCTCCTCACCGCGCCCGATCGAGTACTCGTCGCGGACGAGACTGACGACCGTCTTGTTGGCTTGGTCGTCCTCGATCGAGAGCTTCCACATCGCCTGACTGCCTAGATCCTGCCGCGAAAGAGCCCAGCCGCCAACGACGGGCCAGCGCCCAGGAAATTTCGCACGTCTTTCCGAATGTTTCCAGCAATTTGCCCGACCGGGCCCTTCTCGCCCCAGTTCTGCCGGCTCAGCCGCCGCCGCCGGGGAGGCCGAGCAGCGCGTTCTGCACCAGGGGGCGGGCTCTTCGGATCGAAATGTGGTCCCGGGTCGGGTGCACCCGGTTGGTCAAAACCACGGTGACGGTCTCGGCGTCGGGGTCGCACCACACGCTGGTGCCCGTGAAGCCCAGGTGGCCGAACGAGCGCGGCCCGACCGCGCCCGCCGCAGAGTCGGGCCCCGACACGCCGTCGAAGCCCGCGCGCAGCGTGGACCCGGGCCGAACCCGAACCAAGCGATCGACCTGCTCGCGCGCCAAGTAGTCCGGCGCTCGGCCGGCGAGCACGTCGAGCACGGCGCACCCGAAGCGCGCGACGGCGTCTGCGGTTCCGAACAGCCCCGCGTGACCGGCGGCCCCGTGCCCGGCCAGCGCCCAGGCGTTCTCGTCGTGGACGACCGCGCTCACGACACCGCCGCGCCACGGCACGAGCTCGGTGGGGGCGACCTCGGTCGCGAACTGGCGCTGGTGCGCCCAAGCCTGTCGCGCCGAGTAGAGCGGCAGCCCGAGCGGCGTCGTCACCTCTTCCGCGATCACCTGGTCCAGCGGCTTGCCCGTGGCCCGCTCTGCCACCACGCCGAGCAAGAGGTAACCCAGGTCGCTGTAGACCGGCGGGTGGCCACCCTCGGGCGCGGGGCCGAGCGCGCCTTTTCGCCGCGCGGCACATGCCGCGCCGAGCGCGCGTCGCCGGTCGAACGGCGCCCCGGCGCACAGCGGCGCGAAGAGCCCCAGGTGTGCCTCGAGCCCGCTGCGATGCGCCAAGAAGAGCTCGAGGGGAGTGTCCGCACTGGGTGTTCCCGCCGCTTCGGGGAGGTAGCTCCCGAGCGCGTTGCCCAGGTCCACCACCCCGCGAGCAGCCAGCCGGGCCAAGGCGAGCGCGAAGATCGGTTTGGTGACCGAGGCCAGGTCGTAGGGGGTTTTTGTCGTTGCGGGTGCGAGCTGCCGCCGATCCAGAAAGCCGGCGGCGCCCAGCTCGAGCCGCCACTGCCCGGCACTTCGCCGCGCTATTGCCAGGCTGGCCCCCGGGGCGACGCCGGGCTCCACCAGCAGGGTGCGAGCAATCCGAGTGAGCCGGGGCTGTTGGGTCATGGCAGGGCTTTTGACGCTTCGCCGTGGACGCCGCTATGCTTCTCTCGCCGGCAAAGACACCCGGCGAAAAACAACATGGCCGAGTTTGCGTGGGAAGCGCGCGCCCGAACGGGGGAAGTCCGCAAGGGCGTGATGGAGGCGGACAACGAGGACGCCGTCAATCAGCGCCTTCGACAGCAGCAGCTGAGCCCGGTCAAGGTCAAGAAAAAGGCTAAGGAGCTGAGCCTCACCCTCGGCTCTGGGGTCAACACCAAGGACCTGGTCACCTTCACCCGCCTGTTCGCGACGATGATCGACGCCGGCCTGCCGCTGGTTCAGTGCCTCGACATCTTGTCGGGCCAGCAGACCAACAAGATCTTCGCGGGCGTGCTCAGGGACGTGAAGAACTCGGTAGAGCAGGGCGCGTCGTTCAGCGACGCCCTGCGCAAGCACCCGAAGGTCTTCGACGAGTTGTTCGTGAACCTGGTGCACGCCGGCGAGGTCGGCGGCATCTTGGACACCATCATGCAGCGGCTCTCGATCTACCTGGAGAAGCGCCAGAAGCTGGTGCGGCAGGTGCGCGGCGCCCTGGTCTACCCGATCATCGTCATCGTGATCGCCGGCGGCGTGATGACCGTGCTGCTCACCTTCGTGATTCCGGCCTTCGAGCGCATGTTCGCGGACTTCGGCGGCGGCAAAGAGGCGCTGCCCAAGCTGACCCAGATCATCGTGGCGCTGTCTCACGGGTTCGTGAGCTATCTGCCGTTCATCGTGGTCAGCTTGGGGCTGGCGGCCGGCGGTTTCGTCTACTTCTACAAGACCCCGGGCGGAAAGCGCGCAGTCCACTCCACGATGCTCAAACTGCCCATCATGGGGCCGGTGCTGCGCAAGATCGCGGTCGCGCGCTTCACGCGCACGCTCGGCACGCTGCTGCAGTCCGGCGTGCCCATCCTGGACGCGCTCGACATCTGCGCCCGAACCGCCGGCAACGTGGTGATCGAGGCGGGCATCCAGCACGTTCGGTCCAAGATCAGCGAGGGCAAGAACATGGCCGAGCCGCTGGCCGAGACCAAGGTCTTCCCCGACATGGTCGTGCAGATGATCGCGGTCGGTGAGCAGACCGGCGCCCTCGATCAGATGCTCAACAAGATTGCCGACTTCTACGAAGAAGAGACCGACATCGCCGTGGCGGCCATGACCAGCGCCATCGAGCCCATCTTGATGGTCGGCGTCGGCGGCATGGTCGGCGTCGTGCTGATCGCGATGTACCTGCCGATCTTCTCGCTGGCCGGCAACATCAAGGCAGACTGACGGGCGGCGGTCGTGGCTGTCCGTCTGGGCATCCCCGAGAACCTGGCCGGCGCGCCGTTGCCTCGGCGGCTGGCGTGGGTCACGGGCGCGCGGCTGTTCTTCCTGGTTGCCGCGCTGGGGGTGATCGGCGCGTTCTACCTGCGGAGCGCCGGCTCCGAGACGGTCAGCGTGCAGATCGGCTGGGCGACGCTGGCGTTCGCCTTTGCCAGCGCGGGGGTGTACGCCGCGGTGCTCCGCACGGGGCGCGGCTTGGACCGTCTGGCGCTGGCGCAGCTGGTGGTCGACCAAGCCACGTGGACGGTGCTCGTCTACCTCTCGGGGGGCGCGACCAGCGGCGCGACCTCGTTCTACGGCCTCACCTGCGTGACCGGAGCGGCGCTGGCGGGTCTCCGCGGGGCTGCAGTCGCCGCGCTGTCCGGCGGGGCGCTGTACGTGGGGCTGGTCACGCTCCTGGCCCGGGGCTGGTTGCCGCCGCCGGCCGATCAACCCACGGCGCTCTACACCCTGACCCGTGGCGAGGTCGTCTACTACGTCCTGGTCACGCTTCTGATGCTGGTCGTGGTGACGCTGCTGGCGGGCTTCTTGGCCGAGCGCCTCCGCGTCGAGGCGGGCCGCGCCGTGATCGCCGAGGCGCGCGCGGACCGCGCCGAGCGCATGGCTGCGCTGGGGCGTCTGGCTGCGGGGCTCGCTCACGAGATCCGCAACCCGCTCGGCTCCATCGCCGGCTCGATCCAGCTCTTGCGGGACAACCCCGCGCTGTCCGACGAGGACAAGCAGCTGTGCGACATCGTGCAGCGCGAAGCCGAGCGCCTCAACGATCTGGTGACCGACATGATGGACCTCACACGGCGCCGAGAGCCGGTGCTCACGGAGGTCGATCTGAGCTCGGTCGCCCGCGAGGTCGTCGCCCTGGCCTCGACGTCGGGGCGCGGCGGCTCCGACGTGCGGGTCGAATACCAGGGGCTGGAGCGCGCCGAGGTGCGCGCCGACTCGGCGCAGATCCGGCAGCTGATCTGGAACCTGGTCCGGAACGCCGTCCAGGCGTCCAATCCCGGCGATGTGGTCGTGGTCTCTCTCGAGTCCGACCCGGCGGGCCTCGTCTTGGCGGTGGCGGACCACGGCCCCGGCATCGACGAAGCGGCGCGCGAGCGCCTGTTCGACGCGTTCTTCACCACCCGCAGCCACGGCACGGGGGTCGGGCTTGCCGTCGTCAAGGCCATCGCCGAGGCCCATGGCTTCTCGCTCGAGGTCGACAGCCGAGAAGGGCGCGGCGCCACCTTTCGCGTCCATCTGACCTCACCCGCGGCCCCTGGGCCGGGCCCGCTGGCGGCCGCCGAGGCGTGAACGCCCGTGGGTGTGCCTCTGCATCACGGATCAGGGGGCTGGCCGCCCCGAGCGGCGGCGCGCCGCCCGAAAGCTGGCCAAACCCCGCGGATTTCCTGGGGGGTGCCGCCCGAGTGAAGCTTTGGCACCCGAGTTGCGTAAAACAGGGTGAAGACTAGAAAAGGAAATCGGAGTCATGTCACGCCGTCGTTGGTTCCCGTTCATCGCGCTCGTCTCGCTGCTTCTCGCCCTCACCAGCCCGGCCCTGGCCGAAGACGCCGCCGACGCCACGCTCAAATCGAAGCAGAGCGACCTGACCGCGCAGCTCAAGAAGGGCAAGGCGGCAGATGCCAAGAAGATGGACCAGATCTTCGACGATCTGCTCGACTACGACACCCTGGCCAAGGACTCGCTCGGCAGCCACTGGGACGACCTGAGCGAGGCCGAGCGCAAAGAGTTCCAGGACGTGCTCAAGCGCCTGGTAAAGAACGCCTATCGCAAGAACCTGAAGAAGACGCTCAACTACGACGTGACCTACGAAGGCGTCTCCGAAGCCAAGCGGGGCGTGTTGGTCAAGAGCGTCGCCAAGAGCAAGACCAACTCTCGCGAAGAGCCGATTCACATCGACTATGCGATGCACAAGCTCGATGGGCGTTGGGTGGTCGGCAACATCGTCACCGAGGGCGCGAGCATGGTCGGGAACTATCGCAGCCAGTTCGGGCGAGTGATCAAGAAGAGCGGCTTTCCCGAGCTGATGAAGCGCATGAAGAAGAAGGCTCAGAAAGAAGGCGCGTGAGCCCGCTTCGGCCGGGGTGCCCTTACATAAGCCCTGTCTTTCCGGCGGCTCTGGCCGCCGGTTGCCCCGGCGGCCTCGCGACCTGATACGCTTACCCTCGAAGTGGCTTCACTGTCGGAGCGCTCGCCAGCCAGAGCTTCGAACGGGCCGTTCGTCGACCCGCATGACGACAGTCGCGTGCCGCTTCGCCTCACCGCCACCCGCGGCGCTCTGGGCATCGAGCTGTACGAGCCCGTCGAGGTCGGTCCGCTCCAGCTGGCCCGGCTCTCGGCGACCTTCCCTGGGCTTCGCTTCCCGGTCGATCTGTCGGGGGGCGTTCCGGTGTTTCGCCACCGGCGCGGCGATCTCGAGCGGCTGGAGATCGTCGCCAGCTTTTCAGGGCTTTCGTCCTGGCTGATGCCGCGCTTGCGCGCCGTGGTCGGTGCGCCCGAGCGCGCCCCCGTGGTGTGGGCCGTGCCGCAGGGCATCGCAGTCGGGTTGGTCGGCGCGCGGGGTGCGCTGGCGTTCGATCTGCTCTGGGCCCCGCTGCACGGCGACGCGCGTTTCGTCGTGAGTCACGTGCGTGGCGCGGGGCTCGATGCCCCGGCGCTGGCCCACGCTCTTCACGCGGTGGACAGCGCAATGTCGGGGCACGCGCAGCGGCGCGGGCGGGTCGTCACGCTCGAGTCTGCCGCCCGTCGGCTGACGCGCTCGGTCTTCCCGGCGGTGGGCGCCCGCGCGCCCGCCACCGGGCGAGCGCGCTTCGGGGAGCTTCTGGTCGAGGGCGACGAGCTCCACGTCGTGCTCGACTCGACGTTCGAGCCGCCGGTCATCCACAGCACGGGTGCGCGCGCCTTGGAGCTCGCTGCGCTGACGGTGGAAGCCGACGACGCGCTCGCGAACGGCGACCTCGACGCCGCTCGCGCCGCCTACCTGGTCGCGCTCGAGCGCGCCCCACGCCACCCCGAGATCACCCAGCTGATCGGCGAGATCGACGTGCTGTCTGCCGGGCGCGCCGAGGCCGCCCTCGGGTTGATCGTCGAGACCCTGCCGGCTTCGCGGTCGGGCTTCGTCGGCGCCGAGCTTCTGGCACGCACCGGCGACCTCGAGGGCGCGGCCGAGGCCATCGCGCACCTGGTCCAGAACGAGCCCTTTGCGCCGCTTTGTGCCCTCTATTACCTGCGCCTGGCAGAGCTCTCGAGCGGCGCGCCGGCGCGCCTTGGCGCGCTCGACCGCGGGGTCGCAGCGGCGCCGGGCCTGGCAAAAGTCCGCTGGGCGCGCCTCGGCGTCCGAGTCGAGCTCGGGGACGTGGCGGGCGCCCTCGCCGACGCAGAGCACCTCGAGGCTGCTGCGCTGGGGGCGGCAGCCCGACATCAGACCTGCCTCCGCTCCGGAAGAATGTTGCTCGAGCGGGGCTTCGTCCGGGAGGCGGGGCGCTCGTTCGAGCGCGCACTGCGCTACGTCCCCGACGACCCGGCGGCCACGGCCGGCCTCGCCCGCTCGCTGATGGACGCGGGCAAGAGCCAGCGAGCGTTCTCCCTCTTGGCCCGGGCCGTCGCCCTGTCCGAGAAGGCCGGCGCGGCAGACGCGGATGCGCTGGTCGACATGGCGCGGCTGCTCGCCACCGATCTCGAAGACCTGCCGCAAGCCATCGCCCGCGTGCGGCAGGTCCCCCAGGGCTCGTCGCGAGCCATCGAGGCTGCTGCCCTGGAAGCCGAGTGGCGCGGGCTGATCGGAGACCTGGCCGGCGCGTCCCTCGCCTGGGCACGCATGCGCGATCGCGTCGAGCTCGCCGAAGCGCCGCCCGACGCCGCGATCGGTTGGCTGGTGCAGGCGGCGCGCTTCGAGCGCGAGACGCAGGCTGACGTGCTGTCGGCCGAGCGCCATCTCGCGGTCGCGCTTCGGCTTTCGCCGCGCGATCACCAGCTTGCCGCGCGCTATCGCGAGCTGGCGGCGGTGGTGGCGGCGCGCGCGCGTCGCGAGCGCGATCGGCACTTGCCGGACGCGGCCCACGCTTCCGAGCTGGACAGCCAGCCGCCCGCTGCGGCGAGCGAGCCGCCCGCGCCCGACACCTTCGCTCCGCCCGGGGACGACGACCCGCAAGCCCAGGGCGATCCGCGGGACGTGGATCTGGCGCAGCGCCTCGAAGGGGCGGTCCGAGCCAACCCCGCCGACGAAGTCCTTGCGCTCGAGCTGGCAGACGTCCTCTTCCGGCTGGGCCGTGACGAAGAGCTGTTTGCGCTGCTCTCGGCTCGGCTCGAAGAGGTCTCGGAGCGGCGGCGTGCCGACGTGCGGGTGCGCCTGACCCAGGTGCTGAAGCGGCTGGCGGCGCGCGCGACCCAGTCCGGGCGCGTCAGCGAGGCGGCGCTCTACCGGGCGCGCCTGGCCGACTTCGAGCAGGGGTGACTGACACTTCCGTCGCAGTCCTTGGCACCAGCCGATCATGTTCCGGAAGTGCGACCCACTTTCCACGGGACCCCTGGCGAGGCCAGGCCTGCGACAGCCGTGTCAGGCAGTCAGCCGGCTGGCGGCGGCGGCGGCGCCCGGTCCCAGGCGCTCGTGCCACGCACGCGCTGCGGCATCCAGGTTTGCGTCGGGCAGCACGCACGACAGTCGCAGGGGGTGGCTGAACACCAGCTCGGGCGGCGCGTCCAGGCAGGCGAGCGCCGCGCGCACCACGTCGGAGCGCGTCCCCACCTCGACCCCCACCAAGCTCAAGAGGCCGTGCCCCTCGCGAATCGAGAGCCCTGCGAGCGACGCCCCCGAGAGCTCGGTACGTACCTCGCCCCAATTCGGCACGTTGATCAGCGGCGTCCACGCCATGAGCTCGCGCGGACCGACGGTCAGATCGCCGAGCGGCAGCGACAGGCGCTCGGCAGCCGCGAGCAGCCGCGACAGAGCGCGTGCTTCTGCCGTGAGCCAGGCGACGCTCTTCTGCACCACCACGGCCCGGCGCGATGCGTCCGCCGAGGCTACCTCCGACACGACCGTCTCTCGTACGCCGGGTCGACCCGCCACGTCTCCGGTCTTGCGAGCAATGATCGCGACTTTGTGACGGCGCGCCCACTCTACGGCCTGCGCGTTGAGCACCTTCGCCCCGCATTCGGCCATTTCTTGCATCGTTTCGTAGTCCAGCTCGGGCAGGTGCCGCGCGTCGGCGATCACTCGTGGGTCGGCGGAGTACACCCCATCGACGTCGCTGTAGATCTCGCAGCGCTCGGCGCCCAGGGCCGCTGCCAGCGCCACCGCGGTGGTGTCCGAGCCGCCGCGACCCAAGGTGGTGATCTCGCGCTTGTAGCTCATGCCCTGATAGCCCGCGACGATCACGATGCGGCCGCGTGCCAGCTCGTCCTCGATGCGATGCGGGCGCACCTCGATGATGCGCGCGTCGAAGTGACGGTCGTTGGTGATGATTCCGGACTGAGAGCCGGTGAAGCTCACCGCGTCCAAGCCGCGGGCGTGCATCGCGATCGAGAGCAGAGACATGCTCACTCGCTCGCCGGTCGAGAGCAGCATGTCGAGCTCGCGCTTGGCCGGTTCAGGCGCTGCGCTGCCGCTCTCGACCGTGGCGTCCGGCGGCAGGGCGGCCTGGCGCGCCAGGCCCAGCAGGTTGTCCGTGGTCTTCCCCATGGCGCTGACCACCACGACCACGTCGTCGCCGGCGGCGCGCGTGCGTGCGACCTGGTCCGCCACCTGGCGGAGCTTGCCGATGTCGGCGACGGAAGAGCCGCCGTATTTCTGGACGACGATGGGCATTCCGACGCGCTACCACGCCACCAAAAACTTGGCCAAGTCCGCTGGGCTCAGGCCGTCCACTCGGGCGGCACGACGCGCCACAGTCCGCTCTGGGTGGCGACCCAGAGCGTGCGCGTCTCGGCGTCCCAGGCCAGCGCCCGGGCGCGGTCGTCGGGGTCGTCGCCGGCGGCGAGATCGTCGCCCGGCCCCAGCTCAGCCACGATTTCCGCCGTCTTGCTCGCCAGATCGATCTCGATGATCAGGCCCTTCTCTTCGGACTCGACGAACGACGCCAGGAACGCGCGCGGTCGACCGTCGCGCACTCCGAGCGCCAGCGCAGAGACGTGCAAGCAGCCCGGGACGCGCGCGAAGCTCTGCCCGCGATCGAGCGAGAGGCAGAGCCCGCGGTCGGCCGCGGTCATCACCACAACGGTGCCCAGCGAGCCCACCAGCACGTGCTCACCACACGCGACCTCTTCCGCTGCCGCGTCGAGCGCGATGCGCTCGAGCCCGCTCTGCCCCCACTCGAGCAGCGCCCACCCCTCGGTGCCGTGCACCAACAGCCGGGTCGGAGCGCCCGACGCGACCTGGGTGACCCGCCCGCCCACCTCGGAGGGCTCGAAGCTCGAGCCGCCGTTCCGAGTCACCGCGACGCGGTGACTGCCTGCGGCGACCAGGAACGCATCCGTTCCCCCCTGAGCGAGGACGGCGATCGAGAGGGCCGCCGAGGCCCCGGAGGACAGATCCAGAGCCGAATGTACCGCGGGGATGCCGCGGGCCGACCCGCCCGGGCTCACCCGTTCGAGCCCGCCCCCGACCGTGACCGCGACCACGTCGCCCCCCAGTGGCGCGAGGCGCAGCGCGCGGAGCGCGCATTCTTCACGCGTGTCGCCCCCGTCGCGCCCCACCGACACCAGCGTACGACCCGCGACCCACAGGCGTTCGGGACCGAGCGCCAACGCCTCGATGTCGCCCCCGGCACCCGCGTGATGCGTGACACCCCAGCTCCGCTCGGCCCGCTTCGGCAGGTCCTCGTCGCGGAGCGCATCGGTGGCCAGCCACGAGGCCTCGTCGAGGGCGTCCCCGGGCTCGTCGGCGTCGAGCTCGGGAAGGTCCTCGCTCACCAGATCTTCCAGCGGTTCGTCGGTGCCCTCTTCCAGCGAACCCACGATGGGCTCTCCCAGATCGGCCAGGTCGGCGGCCGGATCGAGCGCCTCGGGGCCGGCGCGATCGGCGTCCTCTCCGCCGCGCTCTTCCTCGGCCAGGGACAGCAGGTTGCCGATGTCGAGCACCACCTCGTGCCCGTCGTCCCCCTCTTCGCTCTGGTCCGTGAGCTCCAGTCCCAGATCGGCGTCGGGCTCCATGCTGTCCTCCTCGAGGTCGATGTCCTCTTCCAGGGGTGACAGCAGCGGGGTCAGGTCGTCGTCCGGACCCTCGCGCTCTTCGTCCATCGACGGGTCGAGCGGCGGAAGCTCTTCGAGCGCTTCGTCGTCGTGGGGGGTGATGGGGGGCATCCGGGGGCCCGAGCGTAGTCGGCGGTGCGCCTCGCGTCGACAGGCAGCGGCCGCGCGCGCCCTCGAAAAATTCGTCGGCGCTGGATGCAAGCGCGCCTCCGACGGCTGTCTTGTCCTTGCAGTCTGCGGGCCCGGGCCGCGGTGCACCGTTTTTCCATCGGGGGCGAGGAAGAAGAGCGTCATGACTCACCGAGCACGACCCATTGGCCTGGCGGGTGCACTGCTGCTGGCCGGCTGCGCGATCGAAGGCGGGGCGCCGAGCGGGGAGCCAGGGGGGCCCACCGGCCCGACCACCACCGACCCGGGGTTTCCGCCCATCGACGGCGACGACAAGTACTTCAAGCCCGGTCCGCCGCTCGCCACCGTCGACGAGACCGAGCTCGACAAGCGATTTGCCTATCACCAGCAGGTGATCGACGCCCACGGCTACAGCTATTCGATCAAGAAGAGCGAGCCGACGCACCTCGAGCTGCCGAGCCTTGCTGGTTTCGTGCAGCCGGCTGACGTGGGCAAAGAGAAGCCCAAGGCGCCCGTGGCCTACGACGTCACGTTGCCCGAGAGCTGGGACTGGCGGAAGCACGGCGCCGGCATGCCCCCCATCCGCCAGCAGGGGAGCTGCGGCAGCTGCTGGGCCTTCGGCACCGTGGGTGTGGTCGAAGCGGCGGTGGCCGTGGCCGACAAGCAAATCGTCGATCTGAGCGAGCAGCTGGTGCTCGACTGCAGCGGCAAGGGAACCTGCGGCGGCGGGTACTGGGCCTACACCATCTTCGCGAACAAGGGCGGCGCGTGGGAGAAGGACTACCCCTACAAGGCGTACGATCAGTCGTGCAAGGCACCGGCAGAGCGCCCGTACAAGATCGAGTCGTTCCACAGCATTCAGACCGGCGACATCGACGCGATGAAGGCCGCCATCATGCAGTTCGGATCGGTCGGCGTGACCATGTCGGTCTGCGGCTCGATCCCCGGGTACGGTGGCGGCGTCTACGACTCGAACGAATGCAACTACTACTCGACGAACCACATCGTGACGCTGGTGGGCTGGGACGACACCGTGGCGCACAAGAGCGGCAAGGGCGTGTGGATCCTGCGCAACAGCTGGGGCACGTCGTGGGGTGACGGCGGCTATGGTCAGTTCGCCTACGGCAAGGCGCGCCTGGAAGAGAACCCGACCTACGTCGTCTACAAGCCCGAAGACCCGACCGACACCGATGGAGACGGCATCACCGACCTGCACGACAACTGCAAGGACAAGGTGAATGCCGACCAGAAAGACGCCGATCAGGACGGCAAGGGCGACGAGTGCGACGACAGCTTCGACCCCTTCGAGAAGAAGGTGTCACTCAGCGACGACGACAGCCACAAGCTGGCGCTCGGGTTCGCCTTCCCGTTTTACGGCAAGAGCTACCCCGAGGTGTATCTGAACGCGGACGGCAACCTGACCTTCGGGGCAGGGGACGAAGCCACCGCGCCCCGCGACAAGGCCCGCTTCTTGACCGGAGCGCCCCGCATCGCGGCCCTGTACGCCGATCTCAACCCGGGCCTCGGCGGCGCCGTGTCGTGGGGCAAGCAAGACAAAGACTCGCTGTTCGTTCGCTTCGACAAGGTGAAGCGCTACGGCAACGACGGCACCGCGAGCGTGACCGTGACCTTGCACGTCTCGGGTTCGATCACGCTGGCCTACGGCGCGGTCAGCGGTCCGTCGTGGGTGGTCGGGGTGTCGCGGGGCGGCAGCGGCAACAGCGCCGGCGAATCCGCGCTCACGGCCGGCACCCTGGCCTACGGCGGCGCGAACGCGCTCTACCAGGTGTTCAATGGCGGCGCGTTCGGTCTGCAGAACCAGAGCTTGACGCTCATGCCAGGCACCGGCCCCACGCCGCCGCCTCCGCCGACGGAGACGGTGGTGGCCCTCGGCGACGATGCCACGGCGGCGATCCCCATCGGGTTCTCGTTCCCGTTCTTCGGCAAGAGCTACACCACGGTGTATGCCAACTCCGACGGCAACCTCAGCTTCGGCAGCGGTGACGCCGCCAGCGAGAATCGCGACAAGAACCGGTTCTTGACCGGGGTGCCGCGGATCGCGGCGCTGTACCGCGACCTCGACCCGTCGGCGGGTGGCACGGTCACCTATCAATCCAAGAGCGGCAAGCTCACCCTCCGCTACCAGGGCGTGCGGCACTTCGGCTCGACCCTGACCAGCTCGGTGACCATCGTGCTCCACGCCGATGGGTTGATCGAGTTGGCCTACGGTCAGGTCGCGCAAGACTCCTTCATCGTCGGCGTGTCGAAGGGCGGCAGCGGCAACACCGGGGCCGAGCAAGTGCTGTCGACCCTCGGTCAGCCCATCGCGTACGGCGGGACCAAGAGCATCTTCCAGGCCTTCGGCCCGGGCGCGGCGTTCGATCTCGGCAGCAAGACCATCGCCTTCAGCACCAAAGAAGACGTGGGGCCCCCGCCCCCGCCGCCCCCGACGCCCACCGAGACCTTCTTGACGCTGGGTGACGACGCGACCGCGGAGATCCCCTTGGGCTTCAGCTTCCCCTACTTCGGGCAGACCTACACCACCGCCTGGGTCAACGCCGACGGCAACATCACCCTCGGCAAGGGCGACGGCGTGACCGCGGAGCGCGACGTGCTGCACTTCCTGATCGGGCCGCCACGCATCGCCCTGCTCTACGCGGATCTCGACCCCTCGCTGGGGGGCACGGTGAGCTACCGTCACGACGATCCGCAGAGCACCACCATCCGTTTCGTCGGGGTCCCGGTCTGGGGGAACGGCGGCACCGCCACCGCGTCGGCCAAGCTCGCTGCCTCTGGCGCCGTCACCTTGAGCTACGACGGCGTGTCCATCGGCAGCGCCATCATCGGCGTGTCGAAGGGAAAGACCGGAAACGGCAACAACAACAGCAGCGTCAAGCTGAACGTGAGCGGGCTGATGCAGAGCTCGTGGAGCATGAATGCGTCCGGATCGGTCCACACGCTGTATGCCAGCAGCGACCCCTTCTCGCTCGCCGGCAAGTCCGTGACGTTTGCGCCGTGAAGTGGTAAGGGCTCGCCTTCGTGCCCGTCGCCCCGCTCGTCGACTCCAGTCTGACCTCGCGCAGCGTGCGCGTGCGTGCGAAAGACGTGGTGTTCGTCAAAGGTCTGCTCGAGGCCAGCGAAGGTCTGGGCGCCTTGTTCGCAGAGCGCGGCGGCGACCTGGTGATTGCAGCCCACCCGAGCCGCGAGCTCGAGCTCGAGGAATTGCTCGCCGACCTGGTGCGCGAAATCGGTGCGATCATCGAGCGTCGATCGGACAACACGTCGGACTCGCTGAACGTTTGACGTTGGTCCGAACACGGTTGCGAGCCGTCATTCGATCCTCTAGGGTCGGCCGGCAATGCCCGAAGTGCCGCCACGGCGGAAAGCGCCACCGACGTCGCCTGCGCCCGTCGGCGAGTCGGCGCTGCCCAGCGCCGTCGCCGCTGGGGTCGACCCGCGGGTGATCGCCGCCTGGTGCGAGTGGCTCGACGCCCTCGCCACCGACGCCGAGGCTGCTCTCGCCGCGGCCATGGCGTACAAGGCCCTGGACGCGAACGCGCGCGACCTGTGGCTCAGCGCGCTGGAGCACGACGCCGAGCGAGTGACGGTGCCCCGGGTCGCCCTCTATGCCCCCCTGCTCGCGGTGGAAGCCGAGCCGAGCCGGCGCGCCCGCATCACCGCAGCCATCGGGTCGCTCGATGGCCAGGTCACGCCCGGTGCCACGTTGCGCGCGCTCTCCGGCGTCGCCGGCGACGGCAGTCGCGTCGCCACCATCGTCTCGCCGTTGTACCTCGAGTTCGTGCAGGTCCTGGCCTGCGGCTATCGGGTCGGCGTGGGGTTCGACTGGGTTCGACACGACCCCATCGTTCAGGCTGACGCGGCTCCGCGGCCCGGTGACGAGTTGTTCGGGGTGGGCCTCGAGGCAACCGCGCTCTCGCCCTTGGTCGACGAGCTGGCGCTGGTGGTGCTCGCGCACCGCCGGGGCGGGCGCGAGTACCCCGAAGCGCTCTTGATGTTCGCCGACCTGTTCGACCCGGAATACAGCGCAGGGCCCGTGGCGTCCTCCCCCTGATGGCGAAGATACTCGGGGTTTTGCTGGGCGTTTTGCTGGTTTCGTGCCGGCCCACTCCGGCCCCGCTGGGCCCCTCGGCCGAAGCGGCGGCGGCCCCCATCGAGTTTGCGTTCGGGACCACCGACGGCAGCGAGCTGTCGAGCAGCACCACCCGCGGCCGGGCCACGGCCATTCTGTTCGTCACCACCTACGACGTGGTCTCGCAGCTGGTGGCGCAGCGCCTCGAGAGCGTGCTCCGCACGCACGTGCCCCGGGCGAACGGCGGCGCCGTGGTGCTCGAGGCACCGAAGTATGCCGAGCTCGCCACGGCCTACCGCACCACGCTCTCGCTGTCGTATCCGGTGGCGATGGCGGATCCGAACACGCTCTCCGGGGGCGGGCCCTTCGGCGTCGTGGCTCAGGTGCCCACCCTGGTGGTGCTCGACCGATCAGGGCGCGAGGTCTGGCGCAAGACCGGGGTGGCCGAAACGCGCGAGATCGAGCAGGCGCTTGCGCTCGGCTCGCGTCGCGGCTCTGCTTCTTCCCCGTGAGCTTTCGCCGACTCGAGAACGTGCCCGCGTGGCGCACCATGGCCGTGCAAGCCTGGGACCCGCCGCGCGACCCCACCGTCTACGGCATCATCGACGTGGACGCGACCAACGCCCTTGCCTTCGTCGAGAAGGTGCGCCGCGAGAGCGGCGCCAAGGTCACGCTGACGCATCTGGTGGGTAAGGCTGCGGCCGCCGCCATCGCCGCGCGGCCCGAGGTCAACGCCATCATCCGTCGCGGTCGCATCTACGTGCGCGACAGCGTGGACATCTTTTTCCAGGTGGCGTTCGAAGGGGGCGAGAACCTGGCCGGCGCGAAGGTGAGCCACGTCGATCGGAAGACGCTGATCCAGGTCGCCGAGGAGCTGGCGGAGCGCGCCGAGCGCATCCGGGTCAAGAAGGACCACCCCACCCAGCAGACGGCCCGCCGCATGGCGCAGCTGCCGCCGGCGCTGATGCGGGCCGCCATGCAGCTCGGCGAGCGTCTCACCTACGACTTCGACCTCGACCTGTCGA
This sequence comes from Polyangiaceae bacterium, assembly GCA_023150915.1. Taxonomy (GTDB): domain Bacteria; phylum Myxococcota_A; class Polyangia; order Polyangiales; family Polyangiaceae; genus JADJKB01. Next base: position 11,171 of record JAKLKA010000026.1, on the reverse strand, counting down.
AGTTGGGGGTGCCCTACGACGCGTTCGGATCGGCCATGGTGACGTCGGTCGCCGGCTTCGGGCTGACCGTGGGGCAGGCACCGCTGTTTCCCCCGTCTCGGACCCCCATTTGCCTGACGGTGGGCGCGGTTCGGGACGCGCCCGCGGCGGTGGGCGGGCGGGTCGAGGTGCGACCCCTGCTGAGCATCGGAGCATCGTTTGACCACCGCGTCGCGGACGGGTATCAGGCCGGCCGCATGGCGAAGCGCTTCAAAGAAGTGCTCGAGAACCCGGAGAAAGAACTGTCGTGAAACCCATCAAGAAGGTCGTGCTCGCGTACTCGGGGGGTCTGGATACGAGCGTCATCCTGCGCTGGCTCATCGAAACGTACAAGTGCGAGGTCGTCGCGTGGTGCGCCGACGTGGGTCAAGCGGAAGAGCTCTCGGGCCTCGACAAGAAGGCCAAAGACACCGGGGCCGTGCAGTACGTGCAGATGGATCTGCGCGAGTCGTTCGTGAAGGACTTCGTCTTCCCCGCGCTGCGCGCCAACGCCATCTACGAAGGCGAGTACCTGCTGGGCACGTCGCTCGCGCGGCCGTGCATCATCGAAGGAATGATGAAGACCGTGCGCGAGACGGGCGCCGACGCCATCTCGCACGGCGCCACGGGAAAAGGGAACGACCAGGTCCGCTTCGAGCTCGGCGCCATGTTCTTCGACCCCGAGGTGCGGGTGATCGCGCCTTGGCGCGAGTGGTCGATCAAGAGCCGCACCGACTGCATCGACTACGCCAAGAAGCACGGCATCCCCATCACGGCCAGCGCCGAGAAGCCGTACTCGATGGACCGCAACCTGCTCCACCTCTCGTTCGAGGGGGGCGTCCTCGAAGACCCGTGGAACGAGCCGCCGAAGGACATGTTCATCCTGTCGAAGGATCCGACGGATGCGCCCAACGAGCCAGAGTACCTCGAGATCGGCTTCGAGAAGGGGAACCCGGTCAGCATCAACGGCCAGAGCTACGGCCCGGCCATGCTGCTGGGCCGGATGAACGAGATCGCCGGGCGGCACGGCGTGGGGCGCGTGGACATCTGCGAGAGCCGCTACGTGGGCATGAAGAGTCGCGGGGTGTACGAGACCCCGGGCGGCACGGTGCTCCACAAAGCGCACCGCGCCATGGAGTCGATCACGCTCGACCGCGAGCAGATCCGCCTCCGCGACTCGCTCATCCCCGAGTATTCGACGCTGGTCTACCGCGGGTTCTGGTTCGCGCCCGAGCGCGTCATGCTGCAGGGCATGTTCGACCAGATCCAGGAGGTGGTGACCGGAACGGTCCGGCTCAAGCTGTACAAGGGCAACGTGACCATCGTTGGTCGCAAGAGCCCGTACACGCTGTACCGCGAAGACTTCGTCACCTTCGAGCGCGACGAGGTCTACGATCAGCGCGACGCGACCGGCTTCATTCGACTGACCGGCCTGCGCCTGCGGCTGGATGCCCTGCGAGACCGCGCGAAGAAGCAGTGACCGCGCCTACTCCCGGCAGCAGCGCGCTCCCAAGCTGTAGTCGTAGTAGTCCGCCGAATGGATCTCTACGCGCGCGTCGCACCCCCAGTGGGTGTCGCGCGCGTAGAACCCACCCACGAACGTGCCGGCGGGGTCGTCGATCCACTCGTCCAGGTTGCCTTCCATGTCCCACACCGCGTCGCCCTCCCACGGGCTGGCGCAGCCGAGCAAGGTCCCCGTCGGGCGGAGCAGCGCCCGCCCCGCGTGCTCGACCAGGTTGAGCCGCGGGTCTCGGCCGCTCAGGTTCTGCTTGCCGTGCAGCACCACCGCCGGGTGGATGGGCGCCGCAAGGTTGCAGCGCGCGGGGTCGAAGGTCTCGCCATAGGGGTGGCGGGTGGCCTGCGCCGAGCGACAGGCCATCAGCCACTGTCGCTTCTTGCACAGCTTCTTGCCGGCGCTTTCGCACGCGAGGCGCGCGACCCCGAGATCGAGGTAAGCATTCGGCACGCGCCCGCCCTCGCTCTGGGCCATGGGGACGACCCCCGGCTCGAGCTGCCACGCGGGCAGCTCGGGCAAGGGGACGGCGCGCGCTGGCATCGGTCCGCTGTCCTTGGCGAGCCGTTCCCACTGCCGACGATCGCGCTCTGCCAGCGCCGGGCTGGGGTGATAGTAAGGGGACAGCCGCCGGCCGCTGGCGCGGTCGACCAGCGAGGTCTCGAAACGATCGATGCAGAACTGCCCCCCGATGTCGACCATGTCTGCGCCGCACCGGCTCGCCCACGGGGTGCCTGCAGACGGCTGCGCCGCGGTCGGCCCCAGGGCCCAGGCCGCAGTGAAAGCTGCCGCGAGCGCGCCGGCGAGCAGCCGTCCGAGCATGTCCGATAAGATAGCGGGCTCGCCGGCGGGTTGAAAGTCCCATGAAGTTCTTCGTCACCACACCCATGGGCGTCGAGGGCGCGCTCGCCGACGAGCTGTCGGAGCTGCGGATTGGACGCACCCGCGCGGTGGTCGGTGGCGTCGAGCTGGCGGGGCGGTGGGAAGACGCCTATCGCGTCTGCATCGAGAGCCGCATCGCGCTGCGCGTGCTCTTGCCGCTCGCCGATGCGCCCTGCCGCAGCGAGCGGGACTTGTACGACGCGGCCCGAGAGGTGCCATGGGAGAAGCATGTCTCTCCCGAGACCACCCTGGCGGTGAGTGCCGTGGGCTCGGCGCCCGGGCTCGACAACACCATGTTCGTCGCGCAGCGCACCAAGGACGCGATCGTGGATCGGCTGCGCGCGCTCACCGGATCCCGCCCGAGCGTGGAGCGGAAGGACCCGGACGTGAGCGTCTTCGTGCGGCTGGCCCGCGGCCGCGTCACGGTGGCCCTGGATCTGGTCGGCGAGTCGCTGCATCGCCGCGGCTACCGCGAGGCCGGGGCCCCAGCTCCGCTCAAAGAGAACCTGGCCGCCGCCCTGCTCCGTCTGGCAGATTGGGATCGCAAGTGCCCGCTGTCGGATCCGATGTGCGGGTCGGGTACCCTGCCCATCGAGGCGGATCTGTGGGCGCGCGGCGTCGCCCCGGGCCTGTCCCGCGCGCGATTCGGCTTCGAGCGCTGGGCCAGCTTCGAGCCCAGCCTCGCAAAGCGGCTGGCGGTGCTCCGCGATCGCGCCCGGGCGCGGGCTTCTGACGACGGGCCCCGGGTCTCGGGGTTCGATCGCGATCCACGCGCTCTCGAGCTGGCGCGGCAAGGTGCGCGGCGTGCCGGCGCTCACGTGCAGTTCGAGCGTGCCGAGCTCGAGACGTTCGAGGGGACCTCGCCGCCCGGTCTGGTGATCACCAATCCGCCCTACGGCGAGCGGCTTGCCGGCGGGCGCGCGCTGTACGATGCCCTCGGCGACGCCTTCGATCGGCTCGCGCCGGGCCACCGCGTCGCGGTTCTGATCGGCCCCGACGTGCCCTACCGGCCGCCCCAGGTGGCGGAGCGGCACCGGCTGAAGAACGGCGATCTGTCGGTGACCCTGGCGGTCTGGGACGTGGGCTGAGGCGACTACTGGGAATGTCCCACCCGCCCACCCCCACCGTAGTCCTCCGCCGTGGGCAAGCCCCCGGTCCCCCGACGCGACTCGCTTCGCTCCTCGCGAGCTCGCTTCGCTCGCGTAGTTGCCCGCGTGACATTCACGCGAGCGGGGACGGCGTCGCGCCGATGGGCACCTACTGAGCCCAGCCCCTTGGCCCGCCGCGCCCCCGACGCAGCGCGAGCCCCAGCAGCGCGAGCCCGAGCAACCCGAGGGCGCCGGCACGTTGCGACGGGCGCGCAGCGCGGCACTGACAACCACTGGCTTCGTCTTCCGTGGTCATCGAGCCGCCGGTGCCCGGGTTCGCGCCGCCGCCGCCGGCGCTTCCACCGCTCGAGCTGCCGCCGGTGCTGGTGCTGCCGCCCGCCGCCGCTGCTCCGGCCGCGCCGCCCGTGCCCGCTGCGCCGCCGCTCGAGCTGCCGCCGGTGCCGCCGGAGCCGTTGATGCGTGTCAGCCGGATGGCGTCGAACACCAGCTGGCGTTTCAGGCCAGCCGCCTCGCCGGTGTTGTCGTCCAGCCGCACCGACTGCGCCGCGCCCTTCGCGAACGCGAACGTGCCGAGGGTCTGCCAGCCGTCTTTTGCGGACTGGTCGAGGACCTTCGGCGACGACGCGGTGCCGTGTTTCACGGTGTACTTCGCTTGCTGCGATTGGGCGTAGGCCTTGGCGGTGTAGATCTCGACGCTGTAGTCGCCAGCCTCGGCGAAGCTCAGCTCCCAGCTGGCGTAGTTGTCGGGGCTCGGGTCGCTGGTGGCATAGGTCCACGTCAGCGAGCCGTCGTGGCCGGCGGCCGCCTGATGCCAGTACTGGGGCGACCCCGCGGTCTTGAAGCACAGCGACTCGCTCTCGCTCACGGTGCGACCTTGAGCCGGAACCGGATCGCACACCTTGCAGTCGCCCGGACAGGTCGCGGGCGTCTCGGTGCCGTTGCAGACCGAGTCGCCGCACACCGGGTTTTCCGAGTTGGTGCTGGGGACGATCAACCCTTGCTTCAGGTTCTCGGCGCCGTCCATCGGCTCGGGGACGACCGCGTTGCCGCCATACGAGCCCCCGGTGCCGCTGCCGCCGATCAGGCTGTCGCGGTGCAGGGCCCAGTGCAGATGGGGTGTCGAGAACGACCCGCACGACAGCGCCCCCTGGCACGACTGTCCCAGCGTCCCCAGCTTCTGCCCGGTGCTCACCGTGGCGCCTTCGGTCACGGTCACCGAATCCAGATGGGCGTACAGGCTGTGGTACTTGTGACCGTCACCGAGGTCGTGCTCCAGAATCACGCGCTGGCCGTAGTTCGCCCAGCCCGAGGTGGCCCAACCGGCTTTCACCACCTTGCCCGGCAGTGGCGCCACCACCGGCAGCCCTTTGCCGAAGCTGGGCTGCCCGTCGATCACCAGGTCGAGCGCATAGTAGTCGTTCGCCTTGCCGGTCGCGTTGGTGTCGGCGTGCAGGCCCGAGCCGCCGCTCGGGCTGTAGCCCGACAGGATCTTGATCTTGTACCCCGCAGGGAAGGGCATGACGAGCTTCGGCCCGGTGGACGGGTACGCCACCGCGCCGCTGATCGGAGAGGTCAGCGCCGCTGCGATCGGGGCCCACGAGAGCAGCGCCAGCGCGCCGATCACGAGCACCAACCCCCGAACCACCGACGTCAGCCGGAGCCTTGCCATGCTCGAAGCCTACCACGCCCGATCGGGGGAAGTCCCCGCCCGGCCATGACGTATGAGGCTCTGGGACCGTGAGCGACGAAGGCAAGAAGGTCGGCGTCATTGGGGCGGTGGTCGCTGCGCTCGGCGGCATCGTGGCGCACGGCGCCGATGACTGCGCGCGCGTCGGCGTGCGCGGCGCCGCGGTCGAGGCCGTCGGCGTCCGTGCGGTGGGCAACGTGGGCGACGATCTCGGCCGCGCCGGGGTGCGCGCCGGGTCCAGGAACGCGACCCGGGGAGTGGGCGCGCTGGCGCCGGTCGACGACCTGAGTCGGGCCGGCATGCCGGCGCGAGGCATCGAGTCGGAGCTCGGCGTTGCCGCGCTGGGCGACGAGGTGGCCAGCGGTGCCAAGCCGTGGAAGTCCGTCGCCGAAGAGATCGGACAAGAGGTCAGCGCCAACGTGCTCTCCGAGTTGCTCGAGGTCGGCGAGGGCGACGACGCCGAGGCGCCGCGCCCGACCACGCCCGTACGTGCCGAAATCCCGGTGCGCGTGGCGCTGGTCCCTCCGACCTCGGCGCGGGCGTTCGTGGGCTATTCGCTGCCGACCACCCCCGACGCACTCTTCGCTGCCGTGGCCGCCGCAGCCCGTCGTCCGGTGGTGGCGGTCGGGTTTCTGCACGCCGACTCGGCGGGTGCGTTGGTCTTGCCGCAGGGTGGGGGGCGCGTCGAGCTGGCCACGCTCTACGCGCGCGCGGCCGCGGCGCGTGTCACGGTGTGGGTGCTCGGCTGTCCGATCGAAGACGCGACTTGCCTCGATGCCGCGCGACGCGTGCTGGGCGACGCCATCGCCGCTGGGGCCTCTGGCGCGGTCGAGCTCGGGCGCGCGCTGGTCCGCGCGCGTGATCGCGGCGACGCCCGCGCGCTCTCGGTTCACGGGGTTGCCCGCACCGGGGGCGCCGCCCGATTGGTCCACAGCCGGCTGTGAGGTGGCGCGAAGCCAGGCTCTCGCGTACGATGCCGGCGATGGTCGTGCGTCGCGCCGGGTGGATCTTCGCGTGCCTGGCGCTCGGGTGCGCGACCGCAGAAGAGGTCGGCGACGAAGGCTTCGCGGGCGCGGCGGGCATGGCCGGCGGCGGTGGGGAAGGCGGGTCCGGGCTGGGCGGCAGCGGCGGTGGCTGGCCCACCGGCGGCACCGGCAGCGGCGGCACCAGCAGCGGCGGCACCAGCAGCGGCGGCACCAGCAGCGGGGGTGGCGGGGCCGGCGGTACCGGCGGTTCCACCAGCGGGGGCAGCGGCGGCACCGGCAGCTCGAGCAGCGGTGGCACCGGCGGCGCGGGCACTGGGGGCACCAGCGGCACCGGTGGCGCGACCGGATCGTGCACCGCGACGAACAGCTGCTCGGCGCCCGCCGACCTCGGCACGGTCAGCGGCGACAGCGGCTCGGACAGCGCCAACCAGAAGGCCAGCGGCACCAAGTTCTTCCGTGTGCGTGTCACCGAAGACGACAACAGCGTGCTCGGCGCCAAGCTCAAGCTGGCCGCCGCGCTGGCGGTGCCGTCGGGCACGGACTATGACCTGTATGCGTACGTGAACACGGGCTCCGACTCGATGCCCTCGTGCTCGAGCCCCAGCAAGTCCAGCGCCTCGGGCGGCGTCGGCGCCAACGAGCAGCTCTCCCTCAGCTGGGGCGAGGGCTCCATCGCCAACGGCGGCGACGACGGCCGCTGGGTCGTGGTCGAGGTGCGTCACAAGTCGGGTGCCTGCGGCACCGGCTCGCAGTACACGCTCACCGTGGCCGGTAACTGACCCGCGATGAGCACGCTGTTCCTGGTGCGACACGCGCAGGCGTCGTTCTTGAGCGACGACTACGATCGGCTCAGCGAGCTCGGCATCGACCAGTCACGGCAGCTCGGGCGCTACCTGGCGGGGCTGGAACGAACGGTGGACGCGGTCTTCGTCGGGCCGCGTCGGCGCCACGCCCACACCGCCGAAGCGGCCCTCGAACAGCTGCCCGGGCCGACGCCAGAGTGCCTGCCCGAGCTCGACGAGTACCCGGCGCAGGCCGTGCTAGAAGCCCGGATCGGCGCCCTGATTGCCGCCCGGCCCGAGCTCGAGGCGTTGACTCGCGACCTGGCGGATCCGGATCGCACGCGCCGCGGTCGGGCCCTGGATCTGCTCTTGCGCGAAGCGCTGCGCGACTGGAGCACGCGGCACGACGCGACCGAGGCTCACGAGTCGTGGAGCGGGTTTCGCGGGCGCGCGCGCGCCGCCCTCGAGCGACTGACGCGCGACCCGGGGCGCGGCCGGCGCGTGCTGGTGGTGAGCTCGGCCGGGACGATCGGCGCGCTCGCGGCCGAGATGCTCGGTGCGCCGGCGGCCACTGCCCTCGAGCTCGGCTTCATGCTGAACAACTCGGCGGTCACCGAGATTGCATATTCGCCGGGCCGAACCAGCCTGGCGCGCTTCAACGTGCTGGCGCACCTGCCCGACCCGGGGCACTGGACGCGGCGCTGATTCGGTGGTTTCACCGGCTCATGTTCGACTTCGAGGTGTCGGCGGCAATGCAGGCGCTCTTGGGGCGCTATCGCGACTTCATGACGCGTGAGGTTCACGCGCTGGAGGCCAGCGCGGCGGGGCGCTCGTTCTCGGCGCTCGCGGCCCCGCTCGCGCAGGCGCGCGAGCGGGCTCGGGCCGAGCAGCTGTTCGCGCCTCAGGTGCCGAAAGAGCACGGCGGGCTCGGGCTTTCGTTCCGGGAGCACGCCCTGGTGAGCGAGGTCTTGGGCCGCAGCCCGCTCGGCCACTACGTGATGAACTGCCAGGCGCCCGACGCCGGCAACATGGAGATCTTGCATCTGTTCGGCACGCCCGAGCAGAAGGCCCGCTTCCTGGTCCCGCTCGCCCGGGGCGAGATCCGAAGCTGCTTCTCGATGACCGAGCCCGAGAACGCCGGCTCCAACCCGACCTGGCTGTCGACTCGGGCCGTGCGTGACGGCGACAGCTACGTGATCGACGGTCACAAGTGGTTCACGACCTCGGCCGACGGTGCACAGTTTGCGGTGGTGATGGCGGTGACCAACCCCGACGCCCCGGCCTACGCCCGCGCCAGCATGATCTTGGTCCCGACCGACACCCCGGGCTTCGAGCACGTTCGCAAGATCTCGATCATGGGCCACCAGGGCACGGGCTGGGCCAGCCACTCCGAGATCCGCTACCGCGGCTGTCGGGTCCCGGTGGAAAACCGCCTGGGGGACGAAGGCGCGGGGTTCATGATCGCGCAAGAGCGGCTCGGCCCGGGTCGAATTCACCACTGCATGCGCTGGATGGGTATCTGCGAGCGCGCCTTCGAGATGATGTGCCAGTACGCGGCCAAGCGCGAGATCGCTCCGGGGAAGCCCCTGGGCACACGCCAGATGGTGCAAGACTTCATCGCCGAGAGCCGCGCCGAGATCGACGCGGCGAAGCTCTTGATTCATCACGCGGCGTGGAAGATCGACAAGCAGGGGCAATACGCCGCGCGAAACGAGATCAGCGCCATCAAGTTCTACGCTGCCAACGTCCTTCAGCGCGTGCTCGATCGGGCCATCCAGGTCCACGGTGGGCTGGGGGTGACCGACGACACGCCGCTGGCATCGTGGTGGGTTCACGAGCGCGCGGCGCGCATCTACGACGGTCCCGACGAGGTGCACAAGTCGGCCCTGGCGCGACGCATCCTCAAGCAGCACGGCTTGGTGGTGAAGGCCGAGGGCTGAAGCTCAGAACCCCAGGGACAAGATCCGCTCGCACGCATCCAGCTCTTCGACGTCGACGTCGCCGAGCTTCTCGCGGATCAGCTGCTGATAGCGCGTCAGGCCCTGCTGGCTGGTGCTCGGGACCACGCCGGCGAAGGGCTTGACGCGATCGATCACCGCGGTCGGCATCGGTACGCCCGCGACCGTGTACAACTCTACGAGCAGGTCGAACCACGAGGGATCGCCCGTGAGCTCGAGCAGCGACAGGCAGCGGAACGCCGCCGTGTGGCTCAGCTCGGCGCCGAGCGGCGTGCCGGCGCGCGCGCTGTCGAGTCGGCGTGCCAGGTGGCCCGAAAGCGCGCGGGCTGCCGCATCGGCGTCACCCCGCGCCAGCATGCGATCGATGACGGTCAGCGCGGCGAGCAGCGGATCGTTTCCGGGTGCCAGCGGGGTCGACGAGCTGGGCGCTGGCGATGCCGACGGCGGTGGTGACGAGAGCGCGCGAGGCGGCGGAGTCATCGACCCCGAACCGGGGCGCACGGCGGGCCCCACCAGGGGCGGCGCGGTGGTGTGCGCGCTCGACGGCGCTGCCCGGGCCCGGATCCGCCCCAGGGTCTGGATCCTGGGCAGCTCTCCGCTCTCGGGAAGTGGGACGTCGCGCTTCGGGGTGGGCGGCGGATCCGTCTCGACGGGCTTCGCGTGGAACGCTGACGAGACGCGGGGCGCTGGCGGGCGACTCCCCTGGATGGTGACGTCGTCCCGATCGAACTCGACTGTATCGACTGACTCAAAACGAATCGCCGTACGGGTGTTCGAGTCCTCGATCAGCTCGCCCTCGGGGAGCATGTTGCCCTGCTCGTCGAACACGCACCGCTTGGGCGGGGGCGCGTCGTCCGGGGTGCCCAGGAAGAAGGTGAGCTGGGTGGTACCGATCAGCAGGGTGTCGCCGTCCTCGAGCATCACCGGCGCGTCGAGCCGGGCGCCGTTGACGAAGACCCCATTGCGACTGCCCGCGTCTTCGACCGTCACACGTCCGTCACACACCGTGAGCTTGGCGTGGCGTCGAGAGACCAGCGAGCCCAGGATCGAGAGCGTCGCCTCGGGACCGCGCCCGATCAGGGTCTCGCCGTCGGCGAGCGGCACCTCATGCTCCTTCACCAGCAGGGCGGGCACCGCCTTCGGCTTCCGGCTCTGACCCGGTCGCGGCCCCTGCTTTCCCATGGTTCCACACTATCACGGCTCACGGGCCGAAGCGCAGGCGACCGAACCGGCCCGAGCGGTGGAAGTTCCCCTGGCCCAGCAGCGGCGACCAGGCCAGGGCGTCGCCCTGGCCGTCGCGGAAACTGTAGAGATTCAGCCGCCATACGTCGCCGGCACGGGGCGGGGCGGGGGTCGCCGCGGTCGCGAGCGCCCGGAAGGGGACGGCCAGCTCCACCTGATAGCGCCCAGCCCCTCTCCGCACAGCGCGCTCGGCCTCGCTGCGCCACTCTTGGTGGCCGAAGCGCCGGGTCGCGTCGTCGGGGCCGCCGGTCACGGGTCGGTTGTAGTCGTCGAAGCGCGTGTCCCAGACCGCCCCGGCCACGTCCAGCTGGATCTCGAAATAGTCGCGGTTGTCGCCGCGATCCCCCGGCTGGAGCATGACTTCGACGCCCGAGGCCTTGGACCAGATGTGAGGGTCGACGTCGTCGCGCGCGAACGGAGTCGCCGCCGCCGCGTCCCACACCACGAGCCCGACGAACAGGCGAGTGTCGCTCCAGGCGACGCGCGCCCGGGCGTTGACCCGTGATTTTGGCGCAGGCTTCCCGCTCGATGGCGAGACGAACATGCCGGTGGTTGCCGCGCGGCTCCATGCGCCTTCGTCGAGCGAGCCGTCGATGACGATCTCAGCGTCGCCGAGCCGCGGCGCCACCACCTCCGGAAGCCGGCCGTCGCTCCGGTCCACCAGGGGCTCGTCGAAACTGGGTGAGCGCGCGCAGGCCGCCGCCACCAGCGCCAAGAACAGGGCGGGTTTGGGCATCGGGCGGCTGAGGGTATGCGGGATCGCTGACTCGGGGGTAGACTTCCCCGCCGTGAGCTTCAGGCGTCTGCTGGGTGTCTCGGCGTGGGTGACGGTCGCGTGGTCGCTGGCCGCTTGCGGGCTCAGCGAAGAAGGCGGAGCGGACGTCGGGGGTGGGACCGGTGGGAAGGGCGGCGCGGGCGGCGCGGGCGGCGCCGGCGGCAGCGGCAGCAATGGTGGCGCCGGCGGCAGTGCGGGCACCGGTGGCGGCGCGGGCGC
>JAKLKA010000025.1 GCA_023150915.1 Polyangiaceae bacterium | reverse complement strand
GGCGGAGCTGCCGGCACGCCGAGCGGCGGCAATGCGGGGTCGCCCGGCGGCGGCAGCGCGGGCGCGCCCGTTGGGGGTGGCGGCGTGCCGAGCGATGCCAGTGCCGGCGGCGGCGGCACCGGGGGCGTCGGCGCCGGGGGCGCTGGCGGGTCGTGTCCGCTGATCGCGGCCGCGCCCAAAGTCGACCCGTGGGCCATGCGCTTGCCCGCCGCGGGGTTCGGCGGAATCGAGACCAAGGTCAGCGGCGGCCACACCGACGTCTTCTTGAAGAGCCCGACCGACTACATCCGGATCGGTGCTCGGCTCGACTGGGGGGGCACGGTGGTGTTCTTCGGGCTGAGCGCGAACCCGGGGTCGAACGTGATCGACGCCAACGACACCGGGCGTGAGCTGCAGATCGCGATCTACGATCCGACCCGCGCGCGCCAGCCGTGCGCGTGGAACGCCTCGTGCCAGTCGTCGAGCGCCAGCTGCGGCAACTCGATCACCTTCTTGGGCTGGAACCCGGTTCAGGGCGGCGACGAGTGCAACCACGGGGCAAAGCTGATTTCTCAGGGCAAATCTGGGGACGCGCTCGAGGTCGTGATCCAGCCGCTGCAGTGGAACCCCGACTGGGACGCGAAGGATTGCGTAAAGAGCGCCTGCGGCGCGAGCGGGGTCCCGGTCCAGGTGCTCTACAAGTCGCGCTTCCGCTTCGTGACCGAGCACGTGGTCGAGGTCGAGAACGAGGTGACCAGTCAAGAAGCCATCTCGCATCCGTCTACCGCGCAAGAGTTCCCGACCTTGTATGTGTCGAACGGAAAGGGCGGGCCCGACCTTCCGGTGCTGCTCGACGCGTCGGGCAAGACCATCACGCTGGCGACCCCGGGCAACGACGGCTTCTTCTATGACAACTTCAGCTCGGCCGGGCCGTGGGTGACCTGGCAAGACACGAACAAGACCTACGGCGTGGGCCTGGCCATGGACCAGGGCGTGAAGAAGTTCCAGGGCTGGCGCGGCGGGCCGCCGAGCGCTCCGTATTTCCACAACGTGCGGGCCGAGATGCTGTTCGGCCTGCCGGCGGGTGGGATGGTGCGCGGGCTGTCTTACCTGGCCCTGGGCGGCTTCGGCACGGTCAAGGCCGAGCTGGACGGAATCCTGAAGAAGCGAGCCCCATTCGGTGTCGTCGACACGCCAGCCGCCGACGTGAAGCTGGGCAACAGCTCGAGCGTGAGCGTGTCGGGCTGGGTGCTGGACACGCAGCACGTTGCGAGCGTGAAGGCGCAGATCGACGGGCAAGACGTCGCCACGTTCCCGGTCGACGTCGCCCGCGCAGACGTGTGCGCGGTCTATCCGATGTACGAGGGATGCCCGGCGGTCGGATACTCGGGCCAGGTCCCGGTGGGCACCCCCTCGACCTGCCCGCGCCTCTTGCGCATGGTCGCGGTGGACGCCGACGGCAACACGACCGTGCTCGGTGAGCGTGTGCTCTTGCCCTGAGCGCGGGTCTAGCCCGCAGCGGCCCGAACCCGACGCTCGACCGCCCCGATCAAGAGCGGCAAGAGCAGCGCGAGCGCGATGGATCCGAGCGCCACGTTGCGCATCCCCGCGAGCCGCCCGCCTGGCTGCTCGACCAGCAGATAGGTCGACCCCGCGGCGCCCATCGCGGCCCCGATGTGCTGCACGGTGGACTGGATGCTCATGTAGCGAGCCCGCTCGGTGGCGAGCGGCACACGGGTGGCCAGCGCGTTCATCGGCACCATGCGAAAACTGCCCGAGATCATGAACAGGGTGAACACCACCATGATCGGCAGAAGGGCGTGCGGGAAGACGAAACCGGCGACTGTGGCCGCGATGAACAGGAACGTGCCGAAGGTGACCACCAGGCTGGTGCCGAACCGGTCGGCCACGCGACCCGCCACCCGCATGGTGAAGAAGCTGAGCACGCCACCGACCAGATACAGCATACCCAGCTGCGCTCGCGGATACCCCAGGTTGAACTGCAGATAGCTGGTGATGTTCGGCACGATCATGAAGACGCTGAGCATGGTGACCCAGCTCGCGCCCATCGCGATCAGCACCACCGGGCGGCGAATGACGTCGAGCGCACCCGCCGGCGGGGATCGCTCGGCCGCCCTGAGGTGCAGCGTCAGGCTGGGCAGCGACAGCGCCGTCCCCAGAGCGACGGCGCCGCACAACCCGCCGACCGCGAAGAACGGCACCCGCCAGCCGCCGAGCCGCGCCAGCTCGAGACCGGCCGGCACGCCGAGCACCGACGCCACCGAGAACGCACCCATCACGGCCCCCAGCGCCTGACCGCGGCGCGCGGGCGGGATCACGTCGGCGATGATCGCGAGGCCCAGCGCGGTGGCAGGCCCGCCAAATGCCCCCGCCAGAACCCGGGCGACCATCAGCGATCCAAGGCCGGTCGCCAGCCCGCCCGCGAGGGTTCCGAACGCAAGGCCCGTGAGCGCGACCACCAGCGCCTTCTTCCGATCGAAGCGATCGAGAAACAGCATGCCTACCAGACCCGAGACGGCGGCCGACGCCGTATAGCTGCCTGCCACCAGTCCGAGACGCGAGCTGGGGATGCCCAGCGCCTGGACGAAGTCCGGACCGAGGGGCATGACCATCATGAAGTCGAGCACGTTCACGAACTGAACGAGCGCGAGGGCCACCAGCAATCTGCGCTCGGAGATCCCCGCCAAGCTGCTGCCGAGAGCCTCGGCCGGGGCGGGTTCGCGCATCGCGGCACTACATGGCTCTGCGGCGCGCGAGCCGCAAGCGGCGTCAGCCGTCGGCTTCGCTGTGGATCTGCCGATACGCGTCCTCCAGGGACTTGCCGCGGCGGATTTCGAGCAGCCCCGCGCTCACATGGAAGAGGAACGGAACCACGGCGGCGTTGATGGTGGGCGCCGTCCAGCTGCCCGAGCCCCGCACGATCAGGGTCGTGCCTTCCCACGCCATCTCGAGCCCGGCCTGGGCTTGCTCGAGCGGGGTGACGTCCACGTTCTTCTCCACCGTGTAGCGCATGATCAGCCCCTGCTCGGTGACCTCTGCCATGGTCCCGGCGCGCGTGCAGCGACCGCCGTGGATGAAGACCACGTGGTCGCAGAGCGCCTCGAGCTCGAGCAGATTGTGCGAGCTGACGACCAGTGTGCGCTTGCCACGGTGAGAGGCGAAGACGTCGCGCATGCGCAGCACCAGCTCGGGATCCAGCCCGCTGGTCGGCTCGTCGAGCAACACCAGCTTGGGGGACCCGAGCAATGCCTGTGCGATCGCCACGCGCCGGCGCATGCCATGCGACAGGGTCTTGATGCGGGCTTCGGCGCGATCGGTCAGCGCCACCTCGTCCAGCCTGGCATCGACCTCTTTCCGGGCCTCGCCGGCGGTGAGCCCCTGCAAGCGACCGTAGTGCGTGAGCAGCTGTCGCAACGACACGTGGGGGCTGAGCTCACAATCCTGCGGCAGCATGGTGAACAGACCGGGGTGCGCCTGGGGTGCCAGCGAGCCCTTGCCCAAGATGTCGACCTCGCCCGAGTCGGCGCGGATCAAGCCGCCCACGATGCCAAAGGTGGTGGTCTTTCCGGCGCCGTTCGGGCCGATGAAGCCGCAGATTGCTCCCTTGGGGATGGTCACGTCGAGACCGTCGAGCGCCACGGTGCGGCCGTAGCTCTTGCGCAGCCCCCGGATCTTCAGCGCCGCGCTCATGCGTCCCTCCGAGCAAAGCGCCAGAAGCCCAGAGCAAAGAACGCGAGCCCGATGGCGAAGAGGCCCAGCATGGCCGGCAGGCTGCGCGACAAGTGTGGGTGCCAGAGCGAGAGGTGGTGCCCGCTCGGAAACAGCTTCTGAAGAACCTGAAACAGCGCGGGGGCCTGCTCCACCAGGGGCTCGACGTGCACGATGCTGCCCCCTGCGGCGGCAATGAACATGATCACCAGCGCCAGCGCTCCGGCCCGAGCCCGAGTCCGAGTGAGCTGAGAAGCGCACATCGCCATGCCGAGATACGCAAAGCTGTACACGATGGCCCGCCCAGAGATCCTGAGCAGCCAGTAGGCGGTGTCTGCGACCGGCATCTTGTCGAGCCAGATCAGACCGGTGCACCAGCAGGCCACCGCGCCCACCAACACGCCGACCGCCATCAGCGCGGTCTGCCCCACCAGCTTGCCCAGCGCCCAGCTGATGCGATCGGTGCGGAACAGCGAATAGCGCACGGCGCCGCTGCTCAGATCCCCCGAGATGGAGTCCGACGAAGTGAACAGCACCAGGAGCGGCACGAAGTTCATCGCCAGCCAGCCATAGAACAAGGCCATGGGTGGGATGGTCACGATGGCCTTGGCCACGTCGAGGTCGCCGGTGAGCCCGCCGACCACGCGGGCCATGCCTGGGCTCTCCATCAGTTGCTTCATGTCCACGGCCTGGCCGATTTCCTCTTCCAGCCGCTCGCGCAGCGCGATCAGGATCCGGATGAAGATGCCCGACGCCCCCAGGGAGCCCATCAAATAGAGCAGCAGCAGCACGATGGCCTTGCGAGACCTGAGTGACTCGAGAAGGTCGAAGGCGGCAACCAGGCGGATGCTCTGAGCGTGGTTCATGATTCGTGAAGAAGTGTTTCGATCGGGCCAGGGCCCGTGCGCTTCGGCAAAGACGCCCTAGACTGGCTTTCATGAAGCGCCAAGCCCAAGCACGAAAGAAGCTGCGTCTGGTCCTGGCCACGGTGGCCGCCGGCGCGCTGCTCAGCGCCGCTGCCTGCGCCGTGGCAGTGCGGGACGAGCCCCCAGGGGAGGAAGTCACGGCGAAAGAGCTGGCGTCCCAGGGGCACCGCCCGTTCCTCGGGCCCGTGGGGGTGGTGCTCGAGGTGGCCAAGAGCCATGGCGGCCTGACGGCCGATCAAGAGCAAAGCCTTCGGGTCGTCTCCCAAGAGCTAGAGGCCGATCTCGGCGGCCGCCGCGAAGCGGGCGACAAGCTCCGGGCCTCGGCCATCGCCGTGGTGCGAGCAGGCCGTGCCGATCCCGCCGAGCTCGATCGGGCCGTGCGCGAGGCCACCGGCGCGGTCGAGCAGCGCATGCGGCGCAGCACCGACGCCCTGGTCGAGGTGCACGCCGTGCTCGACCCGACGCAGCGCGCCTCCATCGCGGTCGAGCTGCGCCGTCGCATCGACGAGAAGTACCGGTCCCAGGCCGAGCGCCACGACCGTCGCGGGTTCGAGCGCGTGGCGGCCCACCTGATGTTGTCGGCGCTGCAGGTGGAACAGCTGAAACGGATCAAGCAAGAGCTGGGCGAGAGCCGGCAGCGGCTCCACCCGAGCCGCGACGAACTGCTCGAGCTGGCCACTGCCTTCGAAACCGACGACTTCGCGACGGCCCTCGACACCTTCCGCGAGAAGAAGACGCGGCTGCTCCGCGCTCGCTTCACCGAGGCCAGCCGTCGCACCGACGCGGTGCTGGGCATCTTCACCCCCGCCCAGCGCGATCTGCTCGCCGACTTGATCCAAGAGGGGCCGCAGAAGGTGCTGCTGGGCGCGCCGACTCGACCGGCGCCCTGACGCCGAACGGCCGGCGCCGAAGCCCGCCGGGACGCGGGCCTCGGCCGCCGTTCGCGGCTCAGCCCGCCGCCACCGGGGGCAGCTGCGCCAGCGCCTCGGAGAGGGCCTTCTCGTCGTAGTCCTTGTCCTCGAGCTTGCCGCTCAAGAAGTCGGTGTAGGCGCCCATGTCGAAGTGCCCGTGCCCGGACAGGTTGAACAAGATGACGCGCGACACGCCCTCGTCACGGCAGCGCAGCGCTTCGTCCATCGCGCACTTCACCGCGTGGCTCGACTCGGGCGCCGGGATGATGCCTTCGGCGCGTGCGAATTCGAGAGCGGCTTCGAAGCACCCCTTCTGGTGGAAGGCCTTCGCCTCCATCAGCCCGAGCTCGTGGACGTGGCTGACCAGCGGCGCCATGCCGTGATAGCGCAGACCGCCGGCGTGGAAGCCGGGCGGAATGAAGGTGGAGCCCAGAGTGTGCATCTTCACCAGCGGGGTCAGGTGCCCGGTGTCGCCAAAGTCGTAGGCGAACTTGCCGCGGGTGAGGCTGGGACACGCCGCCGGCTCGCAGGCAATGACGCGCACCTTCTTGCCACCGCGCAGTTGCTCGCCCAGGAAGGGGAAGGCAAGGCCAGCGAAGTTCGACCCGCCCCCGGCGCAGCCGATCACCACGTCGGGATAGTCGCCGGCGACCTCCATCTGTTTCAGGGCCTCGATCCCGATCACGCTCTGGTGCAAGAGCACGTGGTTCAGCACGCTGCCGAGCGCGTATTTCGTGTCGTCGTTCTTCGCGGCGACCTCCACGGCTTCGCTGATGGCAATGCCCAGGCTGCCGGGGCTGTCGGGGAACTTCGCCAAGATGGCGCGACCCGACTCGGTTTCGGTGCTCGGGCTCGCCACACACTCGGCGCCGTAGGCCTGCATCAGTGCCTTGCGGTACGGCTTCTGGTTGAAGCTGACCTTGACCATGTAGACCTTGACCTCGATCCCGAACAGCGCGCCGGCGAAGGCCAACGACGAGCCCCACTGACCGGCGCCGGTCTCGGTGCTGATGCGCTTCACCCCCGCTTCCTTGTTGTAGAAAGCCTGGGCCACGGCGGTGTTCGGCTTGTGGCTGCCGCTCGGGCTCGTGCCCTCGTACTTGTAGTAGATCTTCGCGGGCGTCCCCAGCGCCTTCTCCAGGCGGCGCGCGCGATAGAGCGGCGTCACACGCCACTGGCGATACACGTCACGGATCGGCTCCGGGATCTCGATGTAGCGCTCGGTCGAAACCTCTTGCTGGATCAGCGACATCGGGAAGAGCGGCGCCAGGTCGTCGGGCCCGATGGGCTGGCCCGTGCCGGGGTGCAGCGGCGGCTCGGGCGGCTTCGGCAGATCTGCCGCGATGTTGTACCAAGCCTTCGGGATCTGGGACTCGTCGAGCGTGTACTTCACGTTGTCGTTCACCGCTGCCTCCTTCGGGGGTACACCCCTCACCTGTCGCCTGGCGTAACCGGTCGGCGCGGTGCCGTAAATGACGGTTGCTCAGGCGTAGGGCGGCTTGCCCTGGGGCCACTCGGTCCGGCCTTGCCGGCCATACAGGTCGACCAAGATCTTCACCGCGTCGGCGTTCTGCATCAAAAAGCGCATGTCACCGCGGATCTTGATCTGGCCGCGCAAACCGCAGGTGATGGGGTCCAAGAGCCCGGCTGCGATGTTCTCCCACACCGTCGCCGGCGCGGTGAAGCGGAAGCCCAGCCCCTTGCCGTCATGGCGCTCGGGAAGGGCCCGGTACTCGGCCACCTCGCCACCGTCGAGGACCACCAGGAAGTAGAGCTCTGCACCACTCGGCACGTACGGGCTCTTGCCGTCGCCGACCACCTCCAGCGTCATGACTGCGCGCTGTTTCGGCGCCAGCTTCTTGAACTCGGCCGATCCGTTGATCAGCGCTTTCATGTCGTCGTACCAAGCGTCGGAATAGATGGCGGGCATGGGACCTCTGAGTCACTTGCGGAGGAAGAAGACGAGTACGAGCACGAGTACGAACACGGGCACGAGTACGAGTACGAGCAGAGGGACGCGGCGGGGCCGGTCGGACCCGTCGTCGACCCGCATGAAACCGAGCACGCGGAACAGGAACGGCAGCTGACCCAGGCCAAACGACACGCGGAGCTGGCGGCTGAGCACCAGCGCCATGGGGCTGGCCTGCCCGCTGGTCACGTGGGCCACCGACAAGAAGTCGCCCTGGATGCTCGGGGTGGAGCCCGTGGCCTCGGTGCCGATGTCTCGCAGCTCGATCCGATCGCCCTGGAAGGCAATGCGCACGGCGATCGCCTCGTCTTCCGCCGCACGCACCACCACCGCTCCCCTCAGAGCCCGGGCAGCTTCGGCCTTCTGATCGGAAGCGTCGACCGTCTGCTCCAAGAACTGGTGAAGCAAATCGGCCAACCCGCTGGCCGAGTCGGCGCCGATCAGCTCGACGCGCGGGCGCTCGGTCACACCCGATCCCACCATTTGTCGATGCCCATGTCCTCGGCGATCACCCCCAGCGCATTGTAGCCCGGGGCGAAGGTGATGTAGCCGTGCGGGTGCTGCGACGCGCCGCACAGGTACAGCCCCGAGATGGGCGTGCGGTACCCGGCCAGCTCGTCGGTAGGGCGGTGTTCGAGCAGGTTCTTGGGGTGAATGCGCCCGACCATCCAGTCGCCGAAGCGGTAGTTGATCATCTTCTGGCTGATCTCGTGGGGCGACTCGGTGGAGAAGCGCCGCACGATGCTCTGCGCGTCGTCGTCGATCATGACCTCGCGCCAGCGCGCGAGGCAGGCCTCGCCATACTGTCGCGAGACGCGGCCCCAGGCTTCGGCGCCGCCATCTTCGAGCGCGAACGGTGCGAACACGCGCAACAGGCCCGTGGCCTTCCCCGCGGGCGCGTCGGTCGGATCGTAGAGCGAGTTCACGGCCGCGTTCAGCCGCGGCCGCTTGGGCAGGCGCCCCGCCCGCGCCTGGGCGAACTCGTGCTCGAAGTCGGCCAGGCTCTCGAAGCCGATGTTCAGGATCCAGGCGCGATCGATGTCCGGGTCGAACGCCGCCGCCTTGTAGCGTGGCAGGCCGTTCATCGCGACGTGCACGTTGAACAGCGTGGCGTCCTGGTACTGCACGTCGGCAACCTCGCGCCGCGTGCGCTCGGGCACGAACTGGGGCTCGAGCAACGTTTCGAAAGTCTGGTTCACGTCGATGCTCGAGGCGACCAGCTTGTGCGCCCGCACGAAGCCATCGGGGGTCATCACGCCGACCGCGCGGCCACCCTCGACCACGATCTGGGTCACCGGCACCTGCGGGAAGACCCGCCCGCCGGCCTTGACGATGACCCGCATCAGAGCGTGGGCCAGGCGGTGGCTCCCGCCCTTGCACACGTGCCAGTTGGCGATCTTTCCGAGCAGCACCGGATAGGTCACGGCCAGCCCCTTGACGTGGGGCTGATAGGCGCAGATCGCCGCGTGGAACGCCAGCATGGCCTTGATGCGGTCGTTCTCGAAGTGCTTGTCCAAGAACTCGGCCACGCTCATCGAGCGCAGCCGTGCTGCCAAGAACTCGCTCTTGTCTTCCACGCCCCACGACGCCAGGGCCCGGGTGATGTCGTTCAGCGCAATCGGCGGCGCGTACATCAACGTGCGCACCATCAGGTCCATGTATCCGCAGACCTCGTCCCAGAGGCGCATCCAGGTGTCGGCGTCTTTCTGTGAGAACCGCGCGAAGCTGGCGGCCGTCTTCCGCATGTCGGTGTGGATGGTCAGCGCCGTCCCGTCGTCGAAGATGCTGCCCATCTGCACGTCGGGGTGGCCGTACTCGACGCCGTTCTCGGTCAGCTCGAGGTCGTCGTAGACCGGGCAGATGCCGACCAGCGAGTGATAGTTCGAGTGCAGGTTGTGCAAGAAGTTCGGCTCGGTCACCTCTTCGGTGCAAAGCCCGCCGCCCTCTTCGGTTCGGCGCTCGAGCACGGCCACCGACCAACCCGACTTGGCCAAATACGCTGCCAGCGCCATGCCGTTGTGGCCTGCGCCGATGATGATCGCGTCGAAACCTTGATCGAACATGCCCATGGCGCGCCTCAGTAGAACCTTCTGGGGTTTTGCCACACCGGTGGCAGCCCCAGGTCTTGGCACAGCACCTTGACGGCGTTGTAGCCGCACGCAGCCGTGACGCCCCCACCGGGGTGCATGCAGCTGCCCGCCAGGTAGAGCCCCGGGACTTCGGTGCCGTGGTGCGCCACCCCGGCGAAGGGGCGAAGGCCCATCACCTGATCCAGGCTCATGGCGCCGTGACCGAAGTCGCCTTCGCGCATGCGCATGCCGCGCTCTTGATCCAGCGGCGTGTGCAGGTAGTCGGCGATCACGTTCTCGCGGGTCATGTTCGGGGCGAACTCGCCGTACAAACGCAAGAACCTGTCGTTGTAGGTCCCCCGCACCTCTTCCCACTCGGCCTCGCTGAGCGCGCTCGCCTTGGGGAAGAAGTACCACCCGGTCAGGTTGTGCTTGCCCGGGGGGGCCTGGGTCGCGTCCCACAGCGAGTTGACCCACACCGCCGCCGCGGGCAACTCGGGAACGCGATCACAGTGGCCCGCGCGGCAGTAGTCGAGCACGTCCTTGGCGCTGTCGTACCCGACCACCTGGTACCAGGCGCGGTCGATGCCCGGGTCCCAGCGCGCGCTCTTGTACTTGGGCGGCTCGTGCAGCGCCATGGCCACCGACCCCAGCACCTGGTCGGGCCCCTCTTTGAAGTGCGTTGCGCGCCGCCGCGTGTAGTCCGACAGGTGCTCGGCCCCCACCATGTCGAGCAGCGTGTCTTTCAGGCCAATGGCGCTGACCACCGCGCGCCTCGCCATCAGGCGCTTGCCGTCGACCAGCTCGACACCCGCCGCCCGCCCGCCCTCGAGCACGATGCGCTTCACTCGGCTCGACTCGCGCATGGTCACCCCTGCCTGGATGCACGCCGTGACCATGGCGCCGTTCAGGCGGTGCGTGCCGCCCACCATCATGCGCCAGCACCCGGGCATGAACAGGCACGCGAACAGGAAGAAGTAGCCCGACCCGGGCCATTCCAGGCTGGGAGCCGCGAACTCGATGGCCACGCGATAGAGCAGGGCACGCACCTCGTCGGCCTCGAAGTACTCGTCGATGCAGTCGCGCACCGTCTTGAACGCCATCTCTTCGTCGAGCCCGAACATGCTGAACGAGCTCTGGGTGGCCAGCATGGGGTTCGGCAGGCTCTCGCTCGGGTTCCACTTGGCGGGCGGCGTGTAGAGCGCGGCGGCCATCACCAGCTCGAACATGTTGGCCTTCGCCTTCAGCTCGCGCCAAGCGTCGGCGTCGTGCTTCGAGTAGACGGCGAAGCTCTTGGCCGTCTCTTCGATCATGTCGTTTCGGTAGATCAGCACCGGGGGGCGGCCGTCTTTGAAGGCAATGCCGGCCTGAATTTCCGGATGGATGGTGCGCGCGCCGAGACTGGGCAGATCGAAGTCCGCGAAGAACGGCATGATGTGCAGGAACTCCATGAAGTTCGCATGGATGTTGTGGCAGAAGCCCGGCGCGGTGACCTCTGCGGTGTACACCGCACCGCCCCACTCGTGGCGCCCTTCGAGAATGCACACGTCCACGCCGGCGCGCGCCAGATAGGCCGCGCAGGTCAAGCCGTGATGGCCGCCCCCGATGATGATGACGTCGTGCTCGGTTCGACTCATGACGGAAGGCAGCGTGTGCCGCGCGCTTTTCGAGATCAAGCCGGAAGGCACGGCGGTCTGTCAGCCGTCAGTCACCTCGCACAGCACCCAGTAGTCCCCGCGCAGCCACCAGGGCGGGGGCACGCCGGGGTGGGCCCGCCGAAACGCCCCCTCTTCTCCGCCCCCGTGAACGAAGCCGAGGGTGGGATGTGGTGCGAGCACCAAGTAGCTCACGTGATCCCCCTCGCGGTGAACCACGTCCAGCATGCTGGCGACGACGATCGCGAGCGCGAAGGGCGGAAGCAGGCACCAGCGGGGCCTCACCTGACGCAAACGCCCGTGCGCCAGCCGCGCATCCGGCTTGCCTCGGCTTCGCCAGAATGGGACACTGGCGCAAGCTCTTGGGCGCGCTTCTGCGACAGTACGGCACACCACTCCCGCGGCTGCCCTGGCCCAGCCCCGCTGCGGCGCGGCGGGCGCTCGATAGGGGTGACACGCGGGCGTTGGAAGGGGCGAGTCAGATCCTGGCCAACGTACATTTAGCGTGCTAGTGACGAGCGCCACCAGGATGACGACCGAATGCGCGCGCGACTGACGGCCCTCTTGGGGGTCGTTGCTTGGGTGCTCACGCCCAGCCCGTGTCGGGGTGAAGCGGGGCCTCCGGCCTGGCCGGTACGGGCGAACGTCTCGATGCCGCTGGGCAGCACCTGGGGGCGAGAGAAGCTCGAGGGGTTCACCTGGGGTTTTCGCCCCGCCCTCTTGGCGTACCCGACGAGCACCGGGCGCGGCGTCGGAGCCGGCGCCTACGCGGAGTACCTGATCGATGCCCGCACGCACACCATGTGGTCCTACGGCGCGATCGCCTCGGCACCGGTGGTCCGTTTCGACGTCTTCGACCTGCGCGTCGGCGGCTTCGCGGGCGTGCGAGGCAGCGGCGAGGGCGACGACGAAGCGCGACGCCTGGCGCTTGGGGCGCTGACCGAGCTGGTGTTACCCGCGTATTTGTACGACTTCCGCGTGGGCCTGCGGCTCGACGGCACCTTCGACGACCGGGGGATGAGCGCCACCTCGCTGCTGCTCGAGCTGGACGTGATCGCCGTGCTGGGGCTCTTGGCCTACGCCTCGGCGGGCGCGCGCTGAGTCAGGGTTGCTTGACTGCCGGAGCCTCGGGCTCGAGCACACCCAGAAGGTACTGCTTGCTCGAGATGTACTTCTTGGCGGCCGCCTTGACTCGATCCGAGGTCACCTTGGCCAGCATGGGCTCGATGTCCACGATCTGCCGTGGGTCGTCGCCGAAGACGTAGGCCCGCTCCAGCTCTCGGAGCCAGTAGCCGTTGTCCTTGAGCTCGGTCTGGTGAGCGCGGCGCCGGGCCTCTTTCACCTTGGCAATATAGTCCTCCGCCGCTCCGTCTTTCTGCACGGCCGCGATCTCGTCGAACACCGCTTGCTTCAGCTTCTCGACGTTCTCGGGCGCACAGCCAAAGCTCACGCTGAAGCGATACTCTTGGCGCGGGCGTCGCGTGATGCCGCCGCCGACCTGCACCCCATAGACCCCGCCCATGTCTTCACGCAGGACCTGACGCAGGCGCAGTCGGAGCACCTCTGCGAGCGCGCGCATGTCGTTCTCGGTGTCGCGCGACCACTTCTCGCTTCCGTGAAAGGTCAAGCTGACCATGCTCTTCGGTTCGCTCCCCTTCTTGATGGTCTTGGTCTTCACCCCGAGCGGCAACTGCACCTTCGGGTCACGCCAGCTCTCTTTGCGCTTCTTGCCGGGCAGGCTGCCGAGATAGGTCTCGACCAGTGACTTCAGCCGATCGAGCTCGACGTTGCCCACGAACACGAAGGTGAAGTCGCTCGCGTCGGCGAAGCGGTCCTTGTAGATGCCAAGCGCCCGGTCCAGGTCGACCTTCTGCAGAAGCTCGGGCGTGACGGGCCGGCGCCGCAGGTGACCTTGCGTGCTGAAGATCGCCATGTCCTCGTAGAACACGCCCTCGGGCGAGAGCCGTCGGTTCTTCACGCTCTCGGCCTCGCGGGCCCGCCACGCCGCGAAGGCGTCGGCGTCCCGCCGGGGCGCCACGAATGCCAGGTGCATCATCTGCAGCAGCGTCTCGAGGTCCGCGGGCGCCGCGCGACCGCTCAGGCCCTCTTCCAGCTCGGCGATGGTCGCGTTCACGCTCACCAGCTTGCCCGCCAGGGCCTTCTTCAGCTGTACGGCGTCGAACGGGCCGAGCCCGCCCTGCCCCACCGCCACGTCGGCGAAACGGGCCGACTCGAAGTCCGCATCCTTGACCAGCGAGTGCCCGCCGGGGCTGAACGCCGAAACGCGCACCTGGTCGTTGGCGAAGTCGGTGGGCTTGACGATCACCCGCACGCCGTTCGACAGCGTCCACTCGGTCACGCCGATCTCGGCAATGCTGCGGCTCTGCGTCACCGCGCCGGGCTTCGGAGGTTCTTTCATCAGCGGCTGGTTCGAGCCCGCATCCACATAGGCCTCGAGTTTCATCGCCTTGACCCGCCCGTCGAGCGAGAGCAGCTCTTCTGCCTTCGGTTTCTGCATCTTCTGGGGGCCGGTGACGACCAAGAGCCGACTTCCCGCCCCGAGCTGCTTCACCAGTCCGTTCAGCTCCGCGAGCGCAATCTCGGGCAAGAAGCGCTCTACCAGACGAAGCTCGGCTTCGCGCCCGGGCATGGCCTCGGCCTCGAAGAAGTGCCGGACGATCTCGGCGGCGAACTCGCCCCCGTCCCGCTTGTCGCGCTCTTTCACGGCCTGCTGGAAGTTGCGAAGCAGCTGGCTCTTGGCTCGGTCGAGCTCGGTCTGCGTGAAGCCAAAGCGCTCGGCGCGTGCGGTCTCTTCGAGCAGCGCCGAGAGCCCCCGGAGCGCTCCGTCGTCCTTGACCATCGCGGTCTGACGGAAGCTGTCCGCGGTGCGCACCAGCCCGCTGGTGGCCGACGACGCGCCGAGGAACGGTGCGTCCGGCTTGCGCTTCAGCTCGTCCAGCCGCGCGTTCAGCATGGCGTCGACCAGCTGCTCGGTGATGGTGCGGCGATAGTCGCGGGCGCTCGCCTCGGGGCGGTGGGCGAGCTTGCTCATGACCGCCACGGTGGTGTTGGTGAGCTCGGGGTCGGTCTCGATGCTGACCAAGGTCTTGGCGTGCGCGGGCAGCGTGGTGCGGGTGCGCGGTCGGGGCTTCCGTGGCGCGGCCAGCGAGGCAAACTCGGCCTTGATGGTCGCCTCCATCTGCTTGGCGTCGAAGTCGCCCACCGCGATCACGGCCATCAGGTCGGGGCGGTACCAGTCGCGATAGAACCGGACCAGGGTGTCGCGCGAGGCGCGCCGGATGACCTCGGGCTTGCCAATGGTCAGGCGCTCGGCGTACTTCGAGCCGTGAAAAACCACCGGCGCCTGCTTGTCGAACACGCGCATGCGCGCACCGCGCCCGAGGCGCCACTCTTCGAGCACCACGCCCCTCTCCTTCTCGACCTCGGGTGGGTCGAAGCTGATGCCGTCGGCCCAGTCCCTGAGCACACCGACCGATCGCTTCAAGATGTCCGGGTCGTCCGTGGGCACCTGCAGCGTGTAGACGGTCTCGTCGAACGAGGTGTACGCGTTCAGATCGGCGCCGAAGCGAACGCCGCTCTTCTCGAGGAAGTCGACCAGCTGTTGCTTCGGGAAGCGCTTGGTCCCGTTGAAGCCCATGTGCTCGACGAAGTGGGCCAGCCCGCGCTGGTCTTCGTCCTCGAGCACCGACCCGGCGTCGACCGCCAGCCACACCTGCGCGCGCTTCTCGGGCTTGCCGTGGGGAAGCACATAATAGGTCAGCCCGCTGTCGAGCTTGCCTCGGACCACCCGCGCGTCGAGGGGCAGCGCCCGGTCGAGCTCGCCCACGGGCGGCGGGGCGGCGGTCGAGCTGCCGCTGGCGCTGGGCAGAGCGGGCGCCACGGCGGGCGGAGGAGCGCCGCAGGCGGTGGCCAGCGAGAGCGCGATGCCGAGGGTCAGAAGACGACGCATGGTCGTCCACTATCGCCGAATTGCCCCGGCGGCCACTCCGGTCAAGCCCGCTTCCGTCCGATCAGCAGTTGTTGCGTGTCGAGCAGCGTGACCTCTGGTCCTTCCAGCCCGGCAGCCCGGAACCACTCGTGGGTCTCGCGCAGCGTGGGGCTCGAGCCGTGCTGCGTGTAGAACAACATGGTCAGGCCGAAGAAGACCGCGTTCTCGGGACCCTTGCCGTGCTCGTCGAGGAACATGTCCTTCAGGGCGAGGGTCCCGCCCGGCCGGAGGCTGCGCGCAGCCCGCTCGATCAATCGCGCGTTGTCCTCGGCCGCCTCGCCGTGGACGATGTTGGCCATGAAGATCAAGTCGAACGGACCGCCGAAGTCGTCGGTCGTGTGAAAATCGCCGGCGGAATACGCCAGGGCCGTGCCGTGCCGGCCCTTGGCGTAAGCGACCACGTGCGGCAGATCGAACAGGGTGGTCGGGTAGCCGGCGTCGGCGAAGGCCCGCCCATAGCGCCCGTGCCCCCCACCCAAATCGAGCACACGCCCGCCCTGGGGCAAGAGCGGCGATAGCCAGTCGAAGCTGCTCTGGGCGGCGGCGCCGCTGCCCTGGTAGAGCATGTCCAGAAAGCGCCGGGTGTAGTCCGGGTCGTCGGCCCGGGTTCCGCCAGTCGTGCCCTTGGGCTTCCCGTCGTCGCCCTTGACCGGCCCGCCCTCGCGGAGCACCGCTTTCATGTTGCCCAGGTCGCGCAGCGCCTCCAGGTTGCGCTCGCTCGGCATGCCGCCCGCGTCCATCAGGCGCCGCCCCGCTTCGGTGAGCACCAGGCAGCGAGCGTCCCCGGCGATCAGACCCAGGAACTTCAGCACGGGCAAGGTCGTGGCCACAGCGCGCGGATCGAGCCCGAGGTCGCCGGTGCCGAGCGGGCCCTTGCGCAGGCGGTCGAACACGCCGAGCGCGTTCCACGCGCTGACCACGGCCAGGGCTTTGGCGGCGTAGACCCACTCGGCGGCGTCGCGTTCGGTTTCGAGTTTCATGCTTCAGTTCCCGTCGGCGCCCAACCACTCGGAGAGCAGATGCTCGAACTCGCGACCACCAGCTTCTTCTTGGCAGTGCTCGGCACGGCAGGCACCGCGGCGGCCGCGGCGGGCGGGGCGGCCGCGTCGACCGCGGCATCCGCTGCCGGACCTGCTGCGTCCAGACCTGCATCGGCATGCGCGCGTGCCGTCAGCAAACCGAGCACGATCACCACCCCAGCGGCCCACAGTCCCCGAGCAAACGTCATGGCGCGCGCAATCTAGCCCAGGTTTCGGCGGCAACCAATCGCGGTCGCGCCGGGGCTCACCGCTGCCAGGTGAGAAGGAAGTGGCACGCCGAGGCGCCGTGGCCACGGCATTCGGGGTGTTTCATCACGACCTGCTGGGCTCCCGCGAATTCCATCACCCGCGCGATGTACCCGCACAGCTCCGCGCACATCGCCGGGTCGGCGGCGCCGAAATCCTCCAGCACGCCGTGCAGGGTGGTCTCGCCCTCTCGACGCACGGTCCAGCGGCCCGAGTCGTGGAACTGACCCCAGAACTCGGTGACCAAGCGCACGGCCCAGGTCGGGCTCGCGATGCGCAAGAAGAGCCCCTGGACGGTGTTCCGATCACGCTCGGCCTCGAACCGCCCGAGCACCGGCAAGAGCGAGAGGTCACCCGCACCCAGCGTGGCGTCGATGGTTCGGATGAGGCGGAGGTAGGCGCCCAGGTCGTACCACTCTGCGTCCCGGATCTCGCCCGCCAAGAAAGCGCGATCGGCGGGTGACAGCCTCGCGAGGAGCTGCACCATGCCCTCGTGGGGGAACCGCTCGCGCACGAACGCCAGGGCGTTCGAGAAGTTCACACCGGTCAGTCGCGCCACGGCGCGTGGGTCGTATCACGGCACCCCGTCGGCGGGGTTCCTGGCACGGAAATCGCCTTGTTGCAGCGCCTTTCCAGGGCTGGTCCGCCGCGTGTCCAAGAGCGGACAGACGTCCGCGCCCGATGTCCGCTCTCGGACGCCGGCGACTGCAAACCAGCGTCGCTGCGCGTGGCGCGCAAGCTGCATCCGGCCGGCGCCATGAACCTGTACACCCTGGTCGTGTTCGTCCATGTCGCGTCCGCCACCGTCTTGGTCGGCGGCACCGTCTCGTCCCCCTTCGTCCGTTCGGCCATGCGCCGCGCCCGCACGGTGGAAGAGGTCTCTGCCTGGGTCGATTTCATGCGGCGCTCGGCGCGGGCCAACCCTGCGGTCGCCATGGTGCTCCTCGCCACGGGGCTGTATCTCGGCACGGCTGGCTGGTGGAGCAGCGGCTGGTTCCTCGTCGCTGTGGCACTTTGGGTCTTGAACGGTGCGTGGGGCGCACGGGTCCTGGGCGCCGAAGGTGAACGCATCGGACGATTGGCCGCCGAGTTGCCGGCAGGGCCGGTCCCAGCGGCGCTCGACGAGGCTCGTCGATCCGACCGGCTCGACCTGGCCTCGAACGTCATGCTCGGGGCTGACGCCGCGGTGCTGTTCTCGATGATCACCAAACCCAGCTGGCCGCTCGCGGTCGCAGTGGCCGCCCTGGGGGTGGGCGGGGGCGTCGCGCTCCGCGCGCTCAGCCGGCGCGTACAGACCCTGGCGCCCGCGAGACGAGAATGGGCGGGTAGTCAATCCGAAGTGGCTGAGCGATGATGCGCCGATGATCTCGCGCGTCGCTGTCGGATGGCTCACGGTGCTCTCGCTCACGGCCTGCTCGTCGGAGGGTGGCGGAAGCGGCGGGCCCGGCACCGGGGGCGCGAGCAGTGGCGGCTCGGCCACCGGCGGCACCAGCACCGGCGGCACCAGCAGCGGAGGGGCCGGCGCCACGGGCGGCAGCGGGCCCGATGCGTCGCCGGACGCACCGGCGTGCACGCTGACCAAGCCCTATTCCTCGAAGAATGCCGGGTGCAACGCGTGCGCCGAGCAGAAGTGCTGCGCGTTGGTCAACGCCTGCCTCGACGACCCAGCGTGCGACGACGGCTACGTCAACTGCATCTTGGCCTGCGCGCTCGATCCGGGGGACGGCGGGGACGCCGGGGTAGCGACCTGCATCGCGGCCTGCGACGCCCAGTATCCAGTGGGCAAGGCCGAGTACGACGCCGCCATCGGCTGCGCCGAGTCGAAGTGCGCCGCCGAGTGTCAGTGAGTCGCGCCGCGCGACTCACCCCCCCAGCAGTCGGGTGAGCGTGCCCGAGTTGCCCCGCTGCTCGAACCGGACCAGATCGAGCGTGAGCGCGGCTGCCAGCAGCAGCTGCCGGTGGCGCGGGTCGGCGAGCCCTGCGTCGAACTCGATGGAGAAGTCGTCCGAAGTACCCATGGTCTCGCGGAGCCACCCGCTGAAGTGCTTCTTGATCCGCCCCACCACCACTTCACCCCGGCTCACTTCGAACACCCAGTCGGTGAACGAAAAGAGCTTCAGCCAGGGCCCACGGATCACCAGCTCGGGCACGCCACCCGGGGATTGCACCTCGACGATGGTCCTGAGCAGGTGAAAGCGCTCCTGGATGCGGCCCATGCACCGCCCGTCCCAGGCCATTACTTCGCCCCGCCGGAGCATCAGCCGGAAGGGGAAGTCGATGGTCATGGCGCGCGTGCCCGCCAGCGTCAGGCACTCGATGTGGCGCTGGTGGAAGGGGTTGAAGTTGCGGAACAGCCCCTGGAGAAACCCGCGCTCTTCCGCGGCATACATCACCACGCGGGTGTCCGAGCCGCGCACCTCGTACTGGCTGGGCTGATCCCAGCCGACCAGCATCTGCAGGGACTCGAACGACTGACGCACCGAGAGCCAGCTCCCTTCGAGGACGGCGCGAAGCTCCGCGCGGAGCTCGGTGCTCATGAACCGCGGGTCCCCGGGCGGGCCCTTGCCGACCAGCGACTCGACCGCCGGCGCCAGCGAGGCCGGGCGGTCACTCGCAGCGCCTCGGGGCGAATCGCCTTGCCAGTCGAGCTCCAGCTTCGGGTCACTCATCGTGCAATGAGCGATTCGAAGCACGACCGGCGCGCCGGGACAACCGGCGCTGCTTCACTGGGCGATTTGCAGCGCGCCGCCGCTGGGCGCAAAGCTCACCCGGCGCTTCTCGCGGATCCTTCCGGCGGCGACTTCGCCCTCGACGATCTCGTAGCCGAGCAGCGCGAACATGCGGCCCTGGAAGAACAGCGGACGCGCGTTGCCGTACCAGTCCACGCACGAAGCGCGGCAGTTGTCGGCCACCGTCCCCTCCGAGCGCGAATCCAGATCACCGAGCTCCGAGAGCTTCAGCGCGTCGTTGCGCAAGAACAGGATCGACGCCGAGCCCTCGCGCAGGTGCGCCGCGCCGGGCTTTCCGGCCGAGCGCACCGGCAGGCCAATGGTGCCGCCGCTGGGCGAGTCGGGCTTGTAGAAGAAGCCGTGGCTGCGAAGCTCACCTTGAGAGGCCCCGGGGCGCGTGTAGCGGGGCGCGGCGACCGGGCGGTCTGCGAGGGCCACAGGTGAGAAGTGCAGGTCGCGACCGTCGGTGCCGACCACCAGCGCGTCGCGACCGAGCGCCTCGATGCGATCGATGCCGTGGCCCAGATCGAGGGTGGCGGGCTCGCTTCCCCCTGCGAACCGGTAGGCGTACAGCGTTCCGGTTCCGGGTGACGGTCGCCCCCAGCCCGACCCGCTTCCGTAGAGCAAGAAGTCGCCGACGAACCGGTTCTGGAACATGTAGCCGCTCGGTCGGGGAAGCCCGGCGTAGCGCGAGCGATCGGCTTCGCGGGCATCGCTGGTGAACGCGCTGGTCGGCACCCGGAAGAGCGCCACGTCACCCTGGGTCACCTCCGCCCGCCACATGCCTTCTCCGGCGGCGTCGGCCCGGACCACCACGTTCAAGTGGCCATCAGTCCCCTCCAGGAACGAGAACTGATCCACCGGGCCGCCCACCGCACGCAACGCCGTGGGCGGCCCGCCGTCCAGCGGCATGCGGTAGACGATCGAGCGCGGAACGCTCTTCTCGGCCTGCCGCACCCAGTCGGTCATCCAGACGTACACCGAGCTGGGCGAGACGTAGAACACGCGGCCGTGGGGCCCCATCACCGCCGTGGAGCTGCACTCGAGCTCCGGCGCCGCGAGATCGCAGCTGGTGACGGTGTGCAGCGCCAGGGCCTGCGACGCCACCAGCGGGCGATACACGCGCGTCGGCTCGACGATACGCTTGAAGTCGGCGGCCGTGGCGTCCTTGCGCCAGCGCCGCATCGCGGGGAACGAGCGGTACAGATCGGCGTCGTTCAGCGCCATGTAGAGCGGGGTGTAGAACACCAGCTTCTGGCCGATCAGGCGGCTGGCGTAGTTGCGCGACGAGTAATAGTCGTTGGAGCGCAGGTGGTGCGTCGAGCGGTAGCTGAGCCGCCCATCGCCGCTGAGCTCGAAGCGAGCGATCTCCGTGCCGCCGCGCTGATAGCTGTAGCCAATCACCACGATGGTGTTGCCCGAGAGCAGCATCTCGTCGTACCAGGCGCCCCGCGGGTCCACGTCGGGGCCGAACGCGTCCACCGCGGACACGGGCGAGAGCGAGCCGTCGCCCACCTTCACGGTGAACAGGCGGCCGCGGCGCAGGACGACCAGATAGTCGCCGTGGAGCTTGACGATGCCGCCTTCGTCCACGCCGGCGTGCTGCACGTTGGTGACCGATTCGGCAGACTTCGAGTCCGCTGCCGCTTCGGCGGGCGCGGCGGCTGGCGGCGGAGACGGCTGCGCTTCCCCCTTCGCGCTGCGCTCGACTCGCCCGCGGTCGCGCTTCTGTGCCTCGAGCAGGTCCTTGAGGAAGGTATCGAGCTCGGCTGCGGAGGCGAACGCCTGGATGGTGGGCCGCGTCGCCCCTTCCACCACCTTGGGAACCGCGGCATCGGTGGTCACCGCCACCGTGGTGCCCGCATCACCGGGCCCGCCGGCCGGCGTTGGCTTTCGGCAGCCGGCGGCAGCGACCGCGAGGGACAGAGCGGAGAGGACAATGGCATTGCGCAAACTCATCGAGGCCTCGTCCCCGTTGTACGCGCAGACTCGGCCTTGGGTCTTCCACCGCGTGCACTATGCTTTCTGGCATGAAGCTCTACGCCTCGCTGACCTCGCCCTTCGCCCGCAAGATCCGCGTGCTTCTGGCAGAAAAGTCCCTACCCTGCGAATTCGTGCAGGCCGATCCGAACGCGCCGGGGAGCCCGGTGTCGGGGCTGAACCCCCTGGGCAAGGTGCCGGTTCTGGAGCGAGACGACGGGTCGGTGCTGTTCGATTCCCCGGTCATCCTCGAGTGGCTCGATCGGTCGAGCCCGCCCCCGTTGATCCCGACCGACGGCGAAGCCAGGTGGCAGGTGTTGCTCTGGCAGGCCCTGGCCGACGGCCTGATGGACGCGGTGGTGACCCGCATGATCGAGCTCCGGCGCGCGCCGGAGCTCCAGTCGAAGACCGCCGTCGCGCATCAGGAGGGGAAGATCGCGCGCGCGCTGTCCTGGGCCGACGAGCGCGCCGGCGAAGGCTTCCTGGTGGGCGAAGGCTTCGGCCTGGCGGACATCGCGTTGGTGTGCTCCCTCGACTACATGGACTTCCGCCATCCGCACGGCTGGCGCGCCGGTCTGCCCCAGCTCGCGAGCTGGCACGCCCGGCAGAGCCAGCGCCCTTCGTTCCTCTCGACCCTGCCGCCGGATCTGAAGCGCCCCGAGTGATCAGCAGCCGCTGGGGCAGTTGCAGGTGCCAACGCCCTTGCACTTCACCTTGCAGCCCGAGCTGCACGCACTCAGCGTGCAATTCCCGGTGCCCGAGCACTCGAGCGTGCAGCCACCGCCCTTGCACTCGAGGGTGACGTTGCCAATGGCCGTGCTCTTCGCGCTGCACTTACCGTCCGGGCACTTGAAGGTGGTGTTCCCCATGCCGCTGGCAGAAAACTCGCAGCCGGGGCCCGCGCAGCTCTTGCTGCAGTTGCCCATCGCGCTGCACACGCAGGGCTGACCGGGCTTGCAGTCGCCGCCGGTGTTGCCAAGCTCGACCTTGCCCCCGTCGATCTCCACGCTGACGGTGCCCCCCTCGGCGCCGCCCTGAAGCTTGATCGAGCCCTGGTCGCCGGTGACCGTGACCGAGCCGCCCTTCGGCGTTCCGGTCGCTTCCACCCCCGGCGACGACGACTTGTCTTTCTTGCAGGCCAAGAGTGCGAGCGCCAGCACCGAGAGCGCCAGCGCGGCTTCGCGAGTGATCGTCTTCATGGCGGCGACTTTCGCACCGTCGCCCCGGGCGCTCAAGCTATGCTCGGTCCGTGCGCGCCCTGGCCCACGCCGATGAGCAGTCCCCGGCGACCGTGGCGCTGCTGCGCCGCTGGGTCGAGCAAGACTCGTACACCGGAGCGGCGGGCGACGTGAATGCGATGGGGGCGCTGCTGCAAGAGGCCTTCGCGCTGCCCGAGCTCTCGGTCGTGGTTCGACCTGGGCAGGGTTTCGGCGATCACCTGTGCTTCCGGACCCGCGCTTGGGACGACCAGCCCGATCGTCGCATCTTGCTGGTGGGGCACCACGACACGGTGTTCCCCCCCGGGACATTCCGGGGCTGGCACCAGCAGGGGGACCAAGTGCGCGGCCCGGGTGTGCTGGACATGAAGGGCGGGATCGCCACGGTGCTCGCTGCACTCTCGGCGCTGTCAGCGGCAGGTCACCTGGCCGCGATTCCGCTGGCGTTCGTCTCGGTGGCGGACGAAGAGGTGGGTTCACCCGACTCGCGGCCGTTTACGGCAGAGTGGGCACGGGGCGCCCGCGCCGCGCTGGTGTTCGAAGCGGGTCGCCCCACCGACGCGGTCATCACGGCTCGCAAGGGCACGGGCAGCGTCACCGCGCGCGCTCACGGCAAGGCCGCCCACGCGGGCAACGCCCACGCCGACGGCATCAATGCCATCTGGGCCCTCGCGCGCTTCGTCGACGCGGCGCAGGCGCTCACCGACTACGGGCGTGGGGTGACGGTGAATGTCGGCACGATCAGCGGCGGAACCAGCAAGAACACCGTCCCCGACCGCGCCGAGTGCGTGCTCGACTTCCGCATGGTGGCGCGTGCCGACGGCGAGCGCGTGATGACCGAGCTCGAGGCGGCGAGCACCCGCATCGCTCGCGACTCCGGCGCACGCATCGAGCTCGACGGCGGGATCCGGCGACCGCCGCTCGAGCCGAGCGAAGGGTCGGGCGCGCTCTATCGCCGCTATGCCGCCTGCGCGGCGGCGGAAGGCCTGGGGGGCGGCGAGAGCCCGCTGCTCGGCGGCGGCTCGGATGCCAACGACGTGGCCGCCCTCGGCGTGCCGGTGATCGACGGGCTGGGGCCCCGGGGTCGCGGCTTCCACACCCACGACGAGCACATCGAGCTGCCAACGCTGCTCGCTCGCACGCGCGCGCTGATCCGCTTCTTGGCTCAGGACTTGCCGGGCGGCGGCTTGGCGTAGTCGTCGTTCGGCTGCAGCGGCGCCTCGAGGCACACCTGGGGCGGGGGCGGCGGAGACAGGCAGACCCCAGGCGGCGGCTGTGACAAGCACACCTCGGGCGACGGCGGCTCGAGGCACGGCACGGGCGGCGGCCCGGCGTCTTCTTCCTGGGGCGGCGGAGGGGACAGGCACTGGTGGGGCTCCACCGTGCGGTCCTTGGTGCATGCAGTGCCCAGAGCCACCGAGGCAAGCGCGGCCGCCACGAAGCGCGCACGCCGCTGCAAGATGACCTTCCGCGCCTCGTCGCTCATGGCCGCCAGTATCCCCCGGAAGCCCGAGGGACGAAAGTCGTGTTAGGCCTGGCGCGTGAACACCGTGATCGGCCTGGTGATCCTGGCGCTGCTCGCCGCGCCGCTGATCGTGGCCATCACGCGTTCGAACGAGCTGTTCGTGATCGACGTCGAAGCTGGCGTGCCGCGGGCCGTGCGCGGCCGGCTTCCGCAGCGTCTGCTCGACGACCTGGCCGACGTGGTACGCCGGCCGCGACTCGCCTCGGCCCGCTTCAAAGTCATCGCGGAAGATCGTCGTGCACGCCTGGTCGTGGTCCGCGGGAAAATTCCCCCCACCCAGCTGCAGCAGCTGCGAAACGTGGTGGGAACGTTCCCCCTGGCCGCCATCCGTGCCGGCGGGCGCGTGCGCTAGCCAGGCAGCGCTTCGATCACGCTCGCGGGGCCGGCCGTCGGCAAGACCCGCGACAGTCGGAAGCCCGCCTTCCGGAACAGCTCGGAGTACTCGGCCTGGGTGCGCTCGCGCCCCCCGGCGTGCACGATCATCTCGATGTCGAGCAGCTTCGCAAAGTGCTTGTCGTTCGGGGCGGTGACCACGGTTTCGTAGAGCACCAGCTTGGAGCTCGGCTTGGCTGCCTCGCGCACTCGCTGCAAGATCTTCAGCGCTTCGGCGTCGTCCCAGTCGTGGATGATGGCCTTCATCACGTACAGGTCGCCACCCGCCGGGACGGAATCGAAGAAGCTTCCGCCGACCACCCGGACGCGCGACTGGGTGCCGAGCGATTCGAGCACGGCGGGGGCATCGGCCACCACCTCGGGCAGATCGAACAGCACGCCCTGGGCCGACGGCGCTTGCTTCAGCAGCGCCGAGAGCAGCCGTCCGTGCCCGCCCCCCACGTCGATGATCGTGCCAAAACCCGAAAGGTCGTAGGCGGCCACGAAGGCCTCTGCGGCCACCGAGCTGATGGCGGTCATCGCCCGGTTGAACGTGTGGCGCACGCTCTCTTCACCCAGCAGGTACTCGAAGGGCTTCTTCCCCGTCTCGATCTCGATGGCCGTTCGACCCTGACGGACCGCGTCGGTCAGCCTGCCCCAGAAGCGCCAACCGACGCGCCCCTGCAGAATGATGAAGTCGCGAAGACTCTCGTTCTCGACGTCGCACAGCGCAGTGCCCAGGGGCAGCAAAGAGAAGCACCGATTCGGCTCTTCGCGCACGATGTCGAAGTGCGTCGCTGCACGCAGCAGGCGATACAGGTGGTCGGCGTCGGCGCCCACTTCCTTCGCCACCTCGTCGGCGGCGCGCGGCCCGGCCTTCAGCGCGTCGACCACTCGCAACTCGGCCAGCGCGTACACGATCTGAAAGCCCCACAGGTCGCTGACGAATCCCAAGAGCCCGATCTCGGGCGGGGCGAGCTTGCGCTCCAGGAAGCGCAACCCGTTGCGGGCCTTGTCGGCGATCTGGACGAGCTTGGGGGGTGGCGGCTTGGCCATGGTGCCTACGGCATCACACGACGCTCGCACTGGTTTCAACGGCGACGTGCGTTCAGTGCGACTCCGACGGGTCCCCTCGCCCCGGTTGACGGAGCCGCCCGAACCTCCCACGCTGCCGCAATGCGCGTTCCCCTGCTTCTTGCCACGGTTGGCGCCGCCGTCGCGATCGTCACCCGCTCGGCCCCAGCGCTGGCCTGAGGCCTGGCAGCGCCCGTCGGTCCGACGGGCTGCGCGTCACCCGACCAGCGACAGTGGCTGGTTGCCGCGGGCGCCGCGACCTTCAGCTCCGAGCTTCGCTTCGACGACGCGAACTACGACCTTCGTCAGCGCTCTTACGTGGTGAGCTTCGGACGCCGCCTGGGCGACCGCACCAGTCTGATCGCCTCGCTGGGTCTGCTCGCTGGCGGCAGCCTCGAAGGCGAGGGCCAGCGCTTCGCGGTGAAGCCCGGGTTCCTGGCTAGCTTCACCGGCGGCTACCGGTTGTTCGGAGGCGCCGACGGCCAGCTGTTCGGGGTCACGACGCTGTCGATGGGCTTCTCGCGGGCCAGCGTCGAAGACGACCGAACGGGGGATACCCAAACCCTCTCGGCGTCGGACTTGCGAGTCGGCGCCGAGCTGGGCGTGACGCTCTTCGAACGCCTGCGCCCCTTCGCGCTGGCGCGCGCCTTCGGCGGCCCGGTGCAGGTCCAGATTGCCGGTCGCGATCGCGTGGGCAGCGACCGGCGCCACTTCGCCCTCGGGTTCGGGGTCGGGACCGACGCCGGGCGCGGGCTCGACCTGCGCTTCGAGGCCGCGCTGCTCGGCGAGCGCGCCTTCGTGTGGGGCGCGGCGTACTCCTTCTGAATCTGTGGCGCTGCCCGCCCGCTTCAGCCGGCGCCGCCGGACTTTTCTTCGTGCTCGCGCTCGACCACCGTGGCGCGCACCAGATCGCGGTTGAGCTGCGCGATGAAGTCGACGCTGATCTCTTTCGGGCAGGCGGCCATGCATTCGTAGTGGTTGCTGCAGTGGCCAAAACCCTCGGCGTCCATCTGGGCCACCATCTTCTTCACGCGCTCCCAGCGCTCGGGCTGCCCCTGAGGCAAGGCCCCCAAGTGGGCGGCCTTCGCCGCGACGAACAACATGGCGCTGGCGTTCGGGCACGCGGCAACGCAGGCACCACAGCCGATGCACGCCGCGGCGTCCATCGCGCGGTCGGCGTCGGCCTTGGGAACGGGCAAGCCGTTGGCTTCGGGGGCCGAGCCCGAGCTCGCGGAGATGTACCCACCCGCCTGAATGATGCGATCGAACGCGCCCCGATCGACCACCAGATCCCGCAGCACCGGGAAGGCCGACGCGCGCCAGGGCTCGATGGTGACCTCGTCACCGTCGTTGAAGTGCCGCATGTGCAGCTGGCAGGTGGTGGTGGCAGCGTTCGGGCCGTGGGGCACGCCGTTGATCACCATGCCGCACATCCCGCAGATCCCCTCGCGGCAGTCGCTGTCGAACGCGATGGGCTCTTTGCCGTCGGCGAGCAGGCGCTCGTTGACCACGTCGAGCATCTCGAGAAACGACATGTGCTCGCTGATGTCCTGCGCCTTGTAGGTCTCGAAGCCCCCGACGTCGGTTCCGCCCTTCTGGCGCCAGACGTGAAGCGTGAGATTCATGGTCTTCGACATGTGAGCTTCTTCGCCTTCCTCACTTGTAACTGCGCTGCACGGGCTTCACGTACTCGAACTCGAGCGCTTCCTTGTGGAGCGCGGGCTTCGAGACGTCCCCGGTGTATTCCCAGGCGGCCACGTACTGGTAGTCGGCGTCGTTTCGTGCTGCCTCGCCCTCTTCGGTCACGTGCTCTTCGCGATAGTGGCAGCCGCAGCTCTCGTCGCGAGCCAGGGCGTCGCGGCAGAGCAGCTCGCCCAGCTCCATGAAGTCCGCCAGGCGCCCGGCCTTCTCCAGGGTCTGGTTCAGGCTCTCGCCGGTCCCCGTGACCTTGAGGTTCTGCCAGAACTCTTCGCGCAGCGCGGGGATGCGCTCGAGCGCACCCTCGAGACCTTTGGCGTTCCGAGCCATGCCGCAGTTGTTCCAGATGATGTTCCCGAGCTCGCGATGAAACGAGTCCGGCGAGCGATCGCCGCCGATGCCCAAGAGCTTCTCGATTCGCTCCTCGACGTCGGCCACGGCCTTCTTCACCTCGATGTGGCCCTCGTCCACCTTGTCCAGCTTGGCGCTCGCCAGGTAGTTACCCAAGACGTAGGGCAGCACGAAGTAGCCGTCGGCCAGACCCTGCATCAGCGCGCTGGCGCCCAGCCGGTTGGCGCCGTGATCGCTGAAGTTGGCTTCACCCGCGGCGAAGCACCCGGGAATGGTGGTCATCAGGTTGTAGTCCACCCACAGGCCGCCCATCGTGTAGTGGGTCGCGGGGTAGATGCGCATCGGCACCTTGTACGGATTTTCGCCGGTGATGCGCTCGTACATGTCGAACAAGTTGCCGTAGCGCTCGCGGATCTTCGCCTCGCCCAGGCGCTTGATCGAGTCGCGGAAGTCCAGATAGACGCCGCGGCGCACACCGTCGACCTCGGGACCGACACCACGCCCCTCGTCGCACACCATCTTGGCGCGGCGGCTGGCGATGTCGCGCGGCACCAGGTTACCGAAGCTGGGGTAGAGCCGCTCCAGA
Organism: Polyangiaceae bacterium; assembly: GCA_023150915.1. Lineage (GTDB taxonomy): Bacteria > Myxococcota_A > Polyangia > Polyangiales > Polyangiaceae > JADJKB01. Next base: position 38,857 of record JAKLKA010000025.1, on the reverse strand, counting down.
TAGTAGTCGCGGTCCTTCTCGGCGATCTCGGCCGGGTCGCGCGTGCAGTCGCCCGCGCTCTTCGGAACCCAGACCCGACCGTCGTTCCGAAGGCTCTCGCTCATCAGCGTGAGCTTCGACTGATAGTCCCCGGCGGCGGGGATGCAGGTGGGGTGGATCTGCGTGAAGCACGGGTTGGCGAAGTACGCGCCCTTCCGGTGAGCGCGCCACACTGCGGTGGCATTGCAGCCGATGGCGTTGGTCGAGAGAAAGAAGACGTTCCCGTAGCCGCCGGTGGCCAGGACCACCGCGTCGGCCAGGTGGGCCTCGATCTTTCCGCTGACCATGTCGCGGGTGACGACGCCGCGGGCGACACCGTCGACCACGATCAGGTCCATCATCTCGGTACGCGGGAAGCTCTTGACCGTGCCGGCCTCGATCTGCCGGGCCAGTGCCTGATACGCACCCAGCAAGAGCTGCTGACCGGTCTGACCACGGGCGTAGAACGTGCGCGACACCTGCGCGCCGCCGAACGAACGGTTGTCGAGCAACCCACCGTACTCGCGGGCAAAGGGCACGCCCTGGGCCACGCACTGGTCGATGATGTTCACCGACAGCTCCGCCAGGCGGTGCACGTTGCTCTCGCGGGCACGAAAGTCGCCGCCCTTCACCGTGTCGTAGAACAGGCGATGGATGCTGTCGCCGTCGTTCTTGTAGTTCTTGGCGGCGTTGATCCCGCCTTGCGCGGCAATGCTGTGCGCACGCCGCGGGCTGTCTTGGTAGCAGAACGACAGCACGTTGTAGCCCATCTCGCCCAGCGAGGCGGCGCCGGCACCACCAGCCAAGCCGGTGCCGACCACGATGATCTTGTACTTCCGCCGGTTGGCGGGGTTCACCAGCTTCATGCCGAAGCGATGACGATCCCAGCGCGTCTCGATGGGTCCGGAGGGGGCTTTGCTCTCGAGCTGAATGGCCATGGCGCTCTCCGTCACTTCACGATGCCCGCCACGACCGCGACGGGCATGGCGATGTTGGCCGCGGCGACCGCGATCCCCAGGGTTTGGGCGACGAACCGCGCCTTCTCGACGTAGCGGGGGTGGCTGAGCCCCAGCGTCTGAAACAGGCTGAAAGCGCCGTGATAGAGGTGCAAGCCCAAACAAAGCTGCGCGAGCACGTAGATGGCCGTGACCCACGGCACCCGGAAGCCGCTGACCACGTTCGCGTAGACATCGGTCGGGCTGTGCTTGTAGCCCGCGGTCATCGACAGCCCTGGAAAGGTGAAGTGCGCCAGGTGATAGACGATGAACAGCATCAGCACCACGCCGCCGAGCTTCATGGTCAGCGCGGCATAAGTCGTGACCTGGTTCTTCTTCAGCCGGTAGCCGATGGGCCGTGCCGCCGCCGTGCGCGAGACCAGCTGCACCACCATCGCCACGTGCAGCACGAGCGCCAGCAGAATGACCGCCCGCGCGGCGTACAGCAGGGGCCCCAGGTCGTGGAGCTTCTTGGCATAGCCGTTGAGCTGCTCCGGGCCCATGAAGACCTGGAGGTTGCCCAGCATGTGGGCGATGACGAACCCGTAGAGGACGAGACCCGTCACCGCCATGACGACCTTCTTGCCGATCGTCGTGTCGTGGAGCGTGATCGCTTTTGCCATGGGCATGATTCGAGGCTCGACTCTCCGAGCGTCGCTCGCTGGCAGCCGCCGGGGCCGCGCCCGGATGGGACGCGACTTCGGCGTTTCGCGGGCGAGTGTTACTCCAAAGGCAGGCCCAGACGCGAGCTTGAAATGGGTCGCTGCCCCGAGATCCGTGGCGCAAAGTGCTGGTTTCGCCAGCCCTGCCCCGGATTTTCGTGAGCACCGAACCGCAGCACCCCCGAACCCGGGAGCCCGGGAGCGGGGGTGAGGCGGCGACTCGCCCGCCGAGCGCGGGCGTCAGCGGGCCAAGGGCGAGCCGGTCAGAGGCATTTGCCGTTCGAGCAGAAGTTGCTCGGGCAGCTGGTCCCGCAGGTACCGCAGTTCTTGGGATCGACCGAGAGGTTGGTGCAGGTCCCGCTGTTCTTGCAGTAGGTCGTGCCGGCTGGGCACTGGCAGGCCCCGGCGCTGCACGACACTCCGGTCGGGCACTTCGCTCCGCACGACCCGCAGTTGCTGGCGTCGGTCGCCGTATTGGTGCACTTGGCGCTGCACGAAGTCTGGCCCGCGGGGCATTGGCACTTGCCGCTGACGCACGCAACGCCGGTGGGGCAGGCGTTGTAGCACTGGCCGCAGTGCTTGCCATCCGACTGCAGATCGGCGCACACCGGAGTCGGGTACCCGCACTGGGTCGTGCCCGCAGCGCACGCTCCGCATTTGCCGTCCGTGCACGCCGTTCCCGGGCACGCGGTGGCGCAGGTCCCGCAGTGCTTGGGATCGGTCGCCAGGTTGGTGCACACGCCGGGCAGCTTGGGATCGCTCGACTTGCAGTACAGCGATCCGGGCCCGCAGTCGCACGCGCCGCCCTTGCAGGCCATTCCGCTCGGACACATCTGGCCGCAACCGCCGCAGTTGTTCGCGTCGGAGAGCACGTCGATGCACGCCTGGATCTTGGTGGTGGCGTCGTAGCAGAGCGCCTTCCCACTGGCGGCGCAGCCGCAGACGCCATCGTCGCCGCACACCGCACCGGTGCCCTGGCACTTGCCGCCGGTCTTGCCGGTGCACTTGCCACCGCAGCCGTCGGCCTGCCCGCACGAGTACGCGGCGCTGCACTGGGGCGTGCAGTTGGTGCACGCCTTGGTCTTGGTGTCGCAGCTGCCGCCCTTCGACACGCAGTCCACGCAGGTGACGGCGCCCGAGCCGCACTGGCTCGGCAGGTTGCCAGTCGCGCACTTCGCCTGCATCCAGCCGCCGGAGTAATCGCAGCACCCGCTTGCGCACGAGTACGGATCACAGAACCCGGGTGAACCGCAGGTGGCGGTGGAGTCGCCCGTGGCCTGGCAGGTCCCGCCGCCGTACGTGGGGTCGCACGCAGCGCCCGGGCAGAGGTTTCCGCACCCGTCGGCCTGGCACATGGGCGGCATGCCCGGGTAGCTCGGCTGGCACTTGGACCCGCAGGGGCCGCACGAATAGGTGTAGTTGTAGCCGCTCATCTTCGGCACGCAGGCCTGAGCACCGCAGTCGGTGCACGCCTGCCCGCCGCCGCCACACTGCGAGCGCTTGCTGCCGGTCTCGCACTTGCCGTCCGCGGTGCAACAGCCGTTCGGGCAGGTGCTGGGCCCGCAGGTGTAGCAGCCCGGCTTCTGCGGCCCCATGGTGCTGCAGAACTTCCCGGCGCCGCAGTCGGTCTTGCACACGCCTCCGCAACCGTCCGAGTCCCCGCACACCTTGCCGGCACAGTTGGGCTTGCACTCGGCGCACGTCGTGCTCGCACAGACGCTCCCGAACTTGGTGCAGTCCACGCAAGGCGCGCCATAGTTGCCGCACTCGGTGCTCTTCGGGGTCACGCACTGCCCGGCGGCGTTCTTGCACTGGTTGTACGCGCACCCGGTCCCGCCGCCGGTGCCACCGCCGCCGCCGAACCCGCCGCCGCCGCCGAACCCGCCGCCGCCGCCGAACCCGCCGCCGCCGCCGAACCCGCCGCCGCCGCAGATGCCATTGCAATACTGCGATGCCTCGCTGACGCAGACGTCGTCCCACCCGTTCTGACAGCAGAAGCTGTCCGCTTTGCACACCTTGTCGACGCAAGGATCACAGCCCACGGTGAGGGCAGCGCCGATGGCGCATACGCCGTGAGCGCAGCCGGTGGTGCCTCCGCTGCCGCCGCCTCCACCGGTTGCGCCGCCCGCGCCGCCCGTGTCGCCGCCCGCGCCTGCCGAACCGCCGAACGGTGCGCCGGCGGCTCCACCGCCGGCCACGGCCCCACTGCCACCCACGGCTCCGCTGCCGCCGAAGCCGCCCACGCCAGCGCTCGCTCCCACGCCAGCGCTGGCTCCGGTGCCGGTGAGGCCGCCGGTGCCCACGCCGCCGCCTGCGTCCCCCGACGAACACCCCAAGGCACACGAAACCATTGAGGCCAATAGCAGCCCCGAGAGCGCATTGTTCATGGAATACCCCGAGCGGCGCGCGGCCCTTCGCCGCGTCGGCTTCAGCTCGGCCAGACTAGATGCCGAGGGGCGCGGATGTATTCAGGGGTGGTGGTCAGAGCAAGATGCCGACGCCGAGCGAGACGTACGGCCAGCCCAGGCGAACCACCCCGCCGACGTTGCTCCCGGCGCCGAACAAGAACCGACCGCCGGCCCACAGCACCGGCTCCACGTCGGTGTCGCTACCATCGCAGTCGTTGCCCCACGGGCAGTTCTCCCACTCCCAGTGGGTTCGCTCGATCTGAAGGCCGCCCTCACCGAAGACGCTGATGATCGGGGTCAAGAAGAAGTTCCACTGCACGACCACCGGAGCCATGAAGACGTCCACGGTGCACTCGTCGTCGTACCATTGCTTGTTCCACCGCCAGCCGTCGCAGGCATCACCGTTGTGGGCCCAGTCGAGGCCGAACCCGATGCCCATGTTGTTGTTGATCTTGGGGATCGGGCCGTTGTCCAAGAACGGGATGGTGGCCCGCAGGCCGACGCCAAGCCCCTCGTCGTTCCCGGGCCCGTCGTGGTTGCCCCAGTCGAGCACCAGGTGCGGTTCGATCTCGACCGTGTACTTCGGGTGAGCGCCGGGGCGCTTGATCTGTGCGGACGCCAGCGCAGGAGCGAGCAGCGCGAGCAGGAAGGGGAGCAGCAGCCGGAGCAGGGTCTTCATCGCAGGCCTCGAGCCCGATAGTAGCCCCACCTGGCTTTCGCCAGGCAAATCGCCCGGTGTGGTCCAGTGACCTACCTGGCTCGAACGGCGGGCCGGAGGGCCGATTGCACGATGCCGGCGACCCGCGCCAGGGCCGTCCCCAGGGGCGAGCGCCGACGCCACACCAGCGCGAGGGTTCGATGGGGCGCCGGCGACTTGAAGCGGCGAATGACCAGCCGAGCGCGTGAGGCCTCGGTCGCCAGGCTGAGCTCCGGCAAGAGCGTGACCCCCGCACCGGCCGCGACCATCTGGACCAGCGTCGAGAGGCTGGTTGCGCGGAACTCGAGCTCCTCGGCGCGGGCGCGCTCACAGAAGCTCGAGGCCTGCTGCCTGAGACAATGGCCGTCGGTGAGCAGCAGCACCGCGTGGCCAGCAAGCTCGCCGGCGGCAACCGGCGTGGTCTTGCTCGCGAGCGGGTGCCCGTGGGGCGCCGCCAGCACGAACGGGTCCTTGCCGATCACCGCCACCTCGACGTCGCCAAGCTCGGTTTCGAGCGCCAGCAGCGCGGCGTCGAGCTCCCCGGCGTCCAGCGCGCGGAGCAGGGTCTCCGTCCTGTCCTCGACCCAGTGCAGCCCGAGCTTGGGCAGCTCACGCTTCAGGGCGCGTGCGGCGCTGGGCAAGAGGTACGGCGAGACGGTGGGGATCACACCGAGGCGCAAGCTGCCCGAGAGCGGATCGACCCAACGCTTGGCGCTCTCGACCAGATCGTCGGTTTCGAGGAGCACGCGCCGCGCCCGCGCCACCAGCTCGTGCCCGGCCGCGGTCACCAGCACCCGGCGTCGATCGCGCTCGAAGAGGCGCACGCCCAGGGCGTGCTCCAGTTCCCCGAGCTGGGCGCTGAGCGCCGGCTGCGAGACGTGGCACCGCTCGGCGGCGCGGCGAAACGACAGCTCTTCAGCCACTGCCAGGGCGTATTGCAGCTGGCGCAGGCTGAGCGGCGGCGGCGCGAGCCTCATAGGAATTACTTATCACATCAAACATCAAGATGTATTGGCTGAATCACCCGCGAGCGCCCATACTGGGCTCATCCAGACGGCGCCGAGTGCGCGCAGTCCGGACGAAAGGAACACGACCATGTACCAGAGCCCGAGCCCCCTTCCCGAGACCGCTCGCGTCGAGCTTGCCCAGACGCTGAACGCGCGCCTCTCAGACGGCCTCGACCTACACAGCCAGATCAAGGTGGCCCACTGGAACATCCGCGGCCCAGGCTTCGCGGCCTTCCACCCGCTGTTCGAGACCTTTGCCGTCAGCCTGGCCAACCACAACGACGCCATCGCCGAGCGCGCCGTCACCCTTGGGGCCAAGGCCTTCGGCACCGCGCGCCACGTCGCGAAGAGCTCGACCCTGCCCGACTATCCCCAGGAGACGACCCGGGACATGGACCACGTCAAGCTCTTGGCCGAACGCATCGAGAAGTACCTGGAAGGGGTGCGCACCAGCCGCGCGGTGGGCGAAAAGCTGGGCGATACCGACACCGTGGACCTGCTCACCGGGATCGTCACCGAGTTCGAGAAGCACGTCTGGTTCCTCCGGGCGTCGCTCGATTCGTGAGCGCGGCGTCACACTCTCGGGGTCGGCCGCGAGGTGAGCAAGCCAAGGCCGAGGCGCGTCGGTCGTCCAACCCCGAGATGAAGCTCCCCCGTCGAACCTTCATGGCCGGCGCCGTCTCGGCGCTGCTCGGCCAGGCCTGCGGCCGGCGTGCCCCGGCCGGCGGGCGCGACTCGGCCCCCGTTCCGGTGCCCCCCAAGGCGCCGCTGCCGAGCGTGCTGATCCGCGACGTGCCCTTCGTGCGCCAGAAGCCGGACTTCTGCGGCGAAGCGGTCACCGCCGCGTGGCTCGGCGCCCTCGGCAAGCGCTCGGATCAGGACGCGGTCTTCGACGCCTCGGGCATGGACCCGGCGCGCGGCATGGGCGTGACCACGCGCGAGCTCGAGGTGGCGCTCACCCGCCTGGGCTTCCGCACCGGCAAGGTCTGGCACCAGATCCGCGCCGCCTCGGCCGCCGACGAGCTGGCCCAGCGCTTCGCCGAGCTGCACGCCGACCTGAAACGCGGGGTGCCGTGCATCGTGTGCATGCGCTACGACGAGCGCCCCGACACGACCGAGCACTTCCGGCTGGTGCTCGGCTACGACGCCGAACACGACGAGGTCGTCTACCACGAGCCCGCGGAAGACGACGGCAGCTATCGGCGCATGGCGCGCGCGCGCTTCTTGTCGCTCTGGCCGCTGCGCTACGAGGCCCAGCGCTGGACGGTGATCCGCCTGGCCCTCGAGCCGGAGGGCGTGAACGTGCCGGCTCTGCCCGCCGGGCCAGGCACCGCCGGGTTCCGCCCCGCCGACTTCGCCCAGCACGTGATGAAGCTGCGCGAGCGCCTGAGCCGCGACCTGTCGGTGGTGGTGGAAGCGCCCTTCGTGGTGGTGGGCAACGGCGGGCCCCTGGCGGTGAAGCGGAGCGCCGAAAACACCGTGCGCTGGGCGGTGCACCGCCTCAGTCAGGACTTCTTCGATCGGCCCCCGTTGCGCATCCTCGACGTGTGGCTCTTGGGCGACGCCGAGAGCTACGGCAAGGTCACCCGCTCACTCACCGGCTCGGACCCGAGCACGCCCTACGGGTTTTACACTCGAGAGCACCGCGCGCTGGTGATGAACATCGGGACCGGCGGCGGCACGCTGGTCCACGAGATCGTGCACCCCTACATCGAGGCGAACTTCCCAGGCTGCCCCGCCTGGTTCAACGAGGGGCTCGGCTCGCTCTTCGAGCAGAGCGCCGAGCGCGACGGGCACATCGTCGGGCTGACCAACTGGCGCCTGCGCGGGCTGCAGAACGCCATCCGAAAGGGCCGCGTGCCGAGCTTCGAGGCCCTGACCGCCACCAGCGACAGCGAGTTTTACGCCGACGAGACCGGCGTGCACTACGCCGCCGCACGCTACTTGCTCTACTACCTGCAAGAGCGCGACTTGCTCCGCCGCTACTACCGGGACTTCGTCGCGGCGCACGCACGCGACTCGAGCGGCTTCGCCACGCTCTCGAGCGCGCTGGGCGAGCGCGACATGAAGGGCTTCCAGAAGCGGTGGGAAGCCTGGGTGCTCGCGCTCAGGTTCGAGAGCTAGCGTCCAGCACTTCGCGGATCTTCGCCAGAAGCACGCTCGGCGTGAAAGGCTTCGGCAAGAAGTGAACGCCGGCGTCGGGTATGCCGTGATGCACGATGGTGTTCTCCGTATAGCCGGACATGTAGACGACCTCGAGCTCCGGCCGCCCCTCGAGCAAGGCTGTGGCCAGGGCCTTGCCGCTCATTTCGGGCATCACCACGTCGGTCAACAAGAGGTCGATCCGGCCGGGGTGCGCCTCCGCCAGCGCCAGCGCCTGGCCCGGGCGGGGCGCCGCGAGCACTCGATAGCCGTGCTGAGAAAGTGAGCGCACCACGACCTGGCGAAGTGGGTCGTGATCCTCGACCACCAGAATGGTTTCGCCGTGACCTGCGGTGACACGCGGCGCCTCCGGCGGGCCGGCCTTGGGGCGCTTGGTCGACCGGGGCAGGTAGATCTTGAAGGTCGTGCCGACGCCCGGTTCGCTGTACACGAACACGTGTCCACCGCATCGGGCGACCACGCCGTAGACGGTGGCCAGTCCCAGGCCGGTACCCTTCCCCACCTCTTTGGTGGTGAAGAAGGGCTCGAAGATCCGCGCCCGCGTCGCCTCGTCCATGCCCTCGCCGCTGTCGCTGACCGAGAGCAGCACGTACTGCCCGGCGGTCATGCCGCGAAGCTCGAGTGTGGGCTCGTCGAAGGTCACGTTCGCGGTCTCGATCATCAGGCGCCCGCCCGAGGGCATGGCGTCGCGGGCGTTGATCGCCAGGTTCATGATCACTTGCTCGAGCTGACCCTGATCGGCCTCCACCGCCCAGATCGGACTACCCATGACCGTCTCGAGCTCGACGTCGTCGCCGAGCACCCGCCTCAGCAAGCGCTGCATCGAGGCGAGCAGACTGTTCAAATCGACGACCGTGGGGCGAACGACCTGCTTGCGCGCGAAGGTCAAGAGCTGCTGCGTGAGCTCGGCCGCGCGCCGTGCGGCGCTCTCGATGGCAGCCAGGTCTTCGCGCACAGCAGCGTCCGGCGGCAGCCCTTCACGAGCCAGCTCGGCGTGAGCGAGCACGGCCGCCAGGATGTTGTTGAAATCGTGAGCCACACCGCCCGCCAGGCGCCCCACGCTTTCGAGCCTCTGAGCGTGTGCCAGCTGGTCTTCGAGCTTGCGGCGCGCGGTGACGTCGCGGGCCACGCAAAGAAAGCCCCCGACTCGGGGGTCTCCAACCAGGTTCTTGGCGGTGATCTCCAGGGTCTTGAGCTCGCCAGCCGCCGACCGCAGGCGCACCGTGAAGTCGCGAACCGAGTCGGGGCTACCCGCCAGGTCTCGGAATACCTCGCGCGAAGCCTGCGCGTCTTCCGGGACCAACGCGTCGAACAGGTTGGCCCCGAACACGCTCGACGCCGAGACGCCCAGCACCGGCTCGATCGCGTCAGAGACGAAGCGCATCGTGCCGTCCGGGTTCACGATGGCGACGACGTCCGTGATCGACTGCACCACGACGCGAAACAAGCGCTCCGCTTGCTCGGCCTCTTCGGCCTTGCGAGCGCGCTCTTCGGCCAAGACGCGCACCTCGTCTTCACGAGCCATCAGCTCGTCGACCAAGGTCATGACCTGCGCCAGCCGGCGAAATCCTCGCAAGCGGGTCATCAGCCGGGCACGTGGCAACACGAAGCGATAGGTGGCCCGACTCGGGCCGATCTCCCAGGTGGCCGCTGCGCGGTCCAGCCCCAGAATCACCGGCATCGACTCGAAGCCGCCGAGCACCACCTGAAACCAGCTCTCGAGGGAGCGCTCGCACCCCGGCACCGCAAGCTCGACCTCGACGGTACGGTCGTCCAAGGTCGTGACGCGGCGCTCGAGCCCGGGGAAGACCCGCGGGCCGAGCCAGCGAATGGGGAGCTCGTACAGGCGCCCGGGACCGAGCAGAAGCGCGCCGACCTTGATCAGTGGCGCCAGAAACTCACCGTCGAACGTCTCGCGCCCCGCGATTCGCAGCTGATCGGGACCCGCCAGCTCGCCGAAGCGCTGGTTCAGGTGGGCGAATTCGTCCCAGGTGGGGCCCAGCGAGCGGCTCCGGATCGCACGGGGGGTGAGGCCAGTGCCTCGGCACAGCTCGTCTAGGGTGAGACCGCGGCGCGCAGTCACCTCTTCGAACCAGACGAACACCCGCGGTGAAATTCTCTGCACGCCGCCCTCACCAGCGTGGCACGAACCGCGGCGCGTTCGCCAGCGTCATTCACCCCTGCGGGTCAGAGCAGGTTCCGCAGCACGTACTGCAGGATGCCGCCGTGCTTGTAGTACTCGAGCTCGACGGCGGTATCGATGCGCGTCTTGGCCTGGAACGTCTTGGTCTGGCCGCCGGCGGCCACCGCCTCGACCGCCAGCAGCTTGCCGGGCGCGAGGCCATCGGCGATGCCGGCAATGCGGAAGGTCTCTTCGCCGGTGAGCCCCAGGCTCGCCGCGCTCTGCCCGTCGAGGAACTGCAACGGCAAGACGCCCATGCCGATCAGGTTCGAGCGGTGGATGCGCTCGTAGCTCTCGGCGATGACGGCCTTGATGCCCAGCATGAACGTGCCCTTGCCCGCCCAATCGCGGGACGAGCCCGAGCCGTATTCCTTGCCGGCCAGGATCATCAGCGGCGTGCCTTCCGCCTGGTACTTCATCGAGGCGTCGTAGATGCTCATCTGCTGGTTGGTGGGCAGGTGGCGGGTGACGCCGCCCTCGACCCCCGGCACCAGCGCGTTGCGCAGCCGCACGTTGGCGAACGTGCCGCGCATCATCACCTCGTGGTTGCCGCGGCGCGCGCCGTACTGGTTGTAGTCCGCCGGCTTCACGCCGTGGTCGGTCAGGTACTTGGCGGCCGCCGAGTCCTTGGCGATGTTGCCCGCGGGTGAGATGTGGTCGGTGGTGATCGAGTCGCCGAGCACCGCGAGCACCCGCGCGCCGCCGATGTCGGACAGCGGCTTGGGCTGCTTCGGCAGGTTCTCGAAGAAGCTGGGCCTGCGCACGTAGGTGCTGTGCTCGTCCCAGGCGAAGCGATTGCCCTCGGGCACCGGCAGGCTCTGCCAGCGCTGATCGCCGGCGAACACGTCGGCATAGGCCGTGGTGAAGGCTTCGCGCGTGACGTTCTGGTCGACCACCTCCGCCACGTCCTTCGCGGACGGCCAGATGTCCTTCAAGAACACGTCGCGGCCGTCGCTGCCCTTGCCGATGGGCTCGACCGCGAAGTCGATGTCGACGCGACCGGCCAGAGCGTAGGCCACGACCAGCGGCGGGCTCGCGAGGTAGTTGGCGCGGACGTCGGCGTGGATACGGCCCTCGAAGTTGCGGTTGCCGCTCAGCACCGCGGCGGCGACCAGATCGCCTTCCTTGATGCCGCGGCTGACCGCCTCGGGCATCGGGCCGCTGTTGCCGATGCAGGTGGTGCAGCCGTAGCCGACCACGTTGAAGCGCAGCTTCTCGAGATCGGCCAGCACCCCCGCGCTGGTCAGGTATTGCGTGACGACCTTGGAGCCGGGGGCGAGGCTGGTTTTGACCCAGGGCTTGACCGTGAGCCCGCGCGCGACTGCGTTTCGGGCGAGCAGGCCGGCGCCGAGCATCACGTAGGGGTTCGAGGTGTTGGTGCAGCTGGTGATGGCAGCGATCACCACCGAGCCGTGGGCCAGCTCGACGTCGCTGCCGCCGACGCTGACCTGGACCTTCTTCGCGAGCTCTTCGGCCGTGGCGGCGCCGCCGCCCTTCTTGGCCTTGGCCTGCGCGATCATCTCGCCGAGCACGGTGTAGAAGGAACGCTTCACGTCCTTCATCAGCACCTTGTCGTGGGGCCGGCGCGGGCCGGCCAGCGTCGGCTCGACCGTGCCGAGATCGAGCTCGAGCGTATCGGTGTAGACGGGATCCGGCGTGCTCGAAGTGCGGAACAGCCCCTGGGCCTTGGCGTACGCCTCGACCAGCTTCACCTGAGCCTCGCTGCGACCGGTGAGGCGCAGGTAGCGCAGCGTCTCGTCGTCGATGGGGAAGATGCCGCAGGTGGAGCCGAACTCTGGCGCCATGTTGCCGATGGTGGCGCGGTTGGCCAGGGGCAGGTTGTCCAGCCCCGAGCCGAAGAACTCGACGAACTTCCCGACCACGCCCTTGTCGCGCAGCATGCGGGTGATGGTCAGGACCAGATCGGTGGCGGTGGCGCCTTCGGGCAGCGTGCCGTGCAGCCGGAAGCCGATCACGTGGGGCACCAGCATGTTGATGGGCTGACCCAGCATCGCGGCCTCGGCCTCGATGCCGCCCACGCCCCAGCCGAGCACGCCCATGCCGTTGACCATGGTGGTGTGGCTGTCGGTGCCGACCAAGGTGTCGGGGTAGGCCAGGCCGTCGCCCTCGAACACCACCCGCGCCAGCGCCTCGACGTTGACCTGGTGCACGATACCGGTGGAGGGCGGCACCACCTTGAAGTTCTGGAACGCCTTCTGCGCCCAGCGGAGGAGCGCGTACCGTTCTTGGTTGCGCCCGTACTCGAGCTCGGTGTTGCGGACCAGGGCGTCGGCGGTGCCGAAGTGGTCAACCTGCACCGAGTGGTCGATGACCAGCTCGCTGGGGAACAGCGGGTTGATCTTGTTCGGGTCACCGCCCAGCGCCGCGATGGCGTCGCGCATGGCCGCCAAGTCCACCACCGCGGGCACGCCGGTGAAGTCCTGCAGCACCACTCGCGCCGGGTGGAACGCGATCTCGCTGTCGGGCTGGGCCTTGGGGTCCCAGGCCAAGAGGCGCTCGACGTCCTCTCCGCTGACCACCTTGCCGTCCTCGTGGCGCAAGAGGTTCTCGAGCAAGATGCGGTGCGAGAACGGCAGGCGCGCGACGTCTTTCCCGGTCTTCGCTGCGAGCTTCGGCAGCGAGAAATAGTCGAGTTTCTTGCCGTCGACTTCCAGGGTGGTCTTCGTGGAAAAAGAGTCGCGCGATCGGGCCATGGCGGGGCGCGTACCGCGACGGTTCGGGCGCCGCAAGCGCGACGGTTTGGGCGCCGCCGGCGCGCCGGTTGCCGCGGCCGGGCGAGTCGTGCGACCGTCAGGGCCACGATGGCTCGCGCCCTTCTCCTCGCGGCCCTGTCGCTCGCGGTGCCGGGGCTCACGACGGGCTGCAAGCCGCTGCCGCAGGTCGCCGACGGGCAGTCCGCCGGCGCACAGCCGACGGAGGCATTCGACTACGCGGCGTACATCGAGGCGGTCTACAACAAGCACGACCCCGAGGCGATCGACCGCTTCTTCTCTCCGAGCGTGAAGATCCACAGCGTGGCGCCCGACGCCGACGGCGGCGAAGGCACCGCGTACTTGAAGGACCTGGCCAAGAACCTCATCGCCGCTTTTCCCGACGTGAAGCTCACGGTGGACGAGGTGATCCGAGACAAGGACCGGCTCGCGGCGCGGGTCACCCTCGAGGGCACGCACCAGGGCGAGTTCGCCGGCATCAAGCCCACCGGCAAGAAGGTGAAGGCGGCAAACTTCGCGGTCTACCGCCTGCAGAACGGCAAGATTGCGGAGGTGTGGTCGCTGACCGACGTGGCCGCGCTCACCCGTCAGCTGACGCACAAGTAGCGCTGCCGCCCGTCATGGCGCCCGCGCGCGGGCCGTGGCACGAGGCGACGCATGACGTCCGCCAGGAAGCCCGAAGCGTTCATCCACGGCAAGGCGCTCCGCCCCGAGAGCTTGATGTCGAGCTACGGCTACGACCCGAAGCTGAGCGAGGGCTCGCTGAAGATCCCGATCTTTCAGACCAGCACCTTCGTGTTCAAGAGCGCGGAAGAAGGCAAGAGCTTCTTCGAGTTGGCCTATGGCCTGCGCGAGCCGCGTGGCAACGAGCAACTGGGGCTGATCTACTCGCGGCTCAACAACCCCGACCTCGAGATCCTCGAGGACCGCCTGACGCTCTGGGACGACGCCGAGAGCGCGGCGGTCTTCGAGTCGGGGATGGCGGCCATCAGCACCACGCTGTTCGCGCTGCTCTCGCCCGGCGACGTGATCCTGCACAGCGAGCCGCTGTACGGCGGCACCGACTACTTCTTGAAACACGTGCTCACGCGCTTCGGCATCCAGCCCGTCGGCTTCCCCGCCGGCGCCACGCCGGCCGAGATCGAAGCGCGGCTCGCGGCCAGCGGCCACGCCGACCGCCTGCGCATGATCTACATCGAGACCCCGGCGAACCCCACCAACGCGCTGGTGGACATCGCCGCATGCGCGCAGATCGCCCGCGCGCACTCGAGTGAAGCGCGCCGCGTCGTCGTGGCGGTCGACAACACCTTCCTGGGCCCGCTCTGGCAGCACCCGCTGAAGCATGGCGCCGACCTGGTGCTGTATTCGGCCACCAAGTACATCGGCGGCCACAGCGACGTGATCGCCGGCGTGTGCCTGGGCTCGCGCGCACTTTTGACCGAGGTGCGTGCCATGCGCACCTTCCTGGGCACCATGTGCGGGCCGTGGACCGGCTGGCTGCTCTTGCGCAGCCTCGAGACACTCAAGCTGCGCATGACCAGCCAGATGAAGAACGCGCGTTACGTCGCCGACTTCCTGGCGGACCACCCCAAGGTCCACCGCGTGCACTACCTCGGGCACCTCACCGAAGACGACCCCGCCCACGCCGTCTACAAGCGGCAGTGCATCGCGCCCGGCGGCATGGTCAGCTTCGACGTGCGCGGCGGCGAGGCCGAGGCGTTTCGCTTCTTGAACGCCCTGCAGCTGTTCAAGCTGGCGGTCAGCCTGGGCGGCACCGAGTCCTTGGCCGAGCACCCCGCCAGCATGACCCACTCGGACATCCCCCCCGCCGAGCGCGCGCGCATGGGCATCGGCGAATGCATGGTGCGCCTCAGCATCGGCGTGGAGCACCCCGAAGATCTGATCGCGGATCTGACGCAGGCGCTGGCGGCGGTGTGAGGGGCAAATAGGCCTATTTGGAAACGGGCGAGGAATCTAAAGGTCACTTTGTGTTAGGGCCGGTCCGTGTTCGACCGCTGGTACGCCTCGACGCTGCGCTGACCGTGGACGTCGACGCCGCCCGAGCCCGGCTCTATGCTGGATACGGAGGGGGCCGTCGAGCCAAGTCGAAATCCTGCTGGTGGACGATGTGCCGGCGAATCTCCTGGCGCTCCGGGCGGCACTGGAGTCGCTGGGCGAGACCCTGATCGAAGCGTCCTCGGGCCCCGAGGCCGTCGAGCTGGCGGCCAAGCACGACTTCGCCGTGATCCTGCTGGACGTGCTCATGCCCATCATGGACGGCTTCGAGACGGCCGCCCGCCTGCGCGCCCTGGATCGCGCGCGCAACACGCCCATCCTGTTCATGACCGCGGCGGCCATGGACGAGCCCTCCATCTTGCGCGGCTACTCTCTGGGCGCGGTGGACTACATCTTGAAGCCGCTGGCGCCGGAGTTCCTGCGCCGGAAGGTCGAGCACTACGTCGACGTCCACCGGCGCACGCGGGCGCTGGAGGCTCAGCTCAGCGCTCAGAGCGGCGACGCCGAGCGTCCGCTGGTGCTGGTCGTCAACGACAACCCGGCCGAGCTCGCGTCTCTGCTCGCCGCCCTCGAGTCGGTCGAGTGTCGCCTCGTCGGCGCGCAATCCGGACCTGCCGCGCTGCGCCAACTGCTGGACCACGACGTCTGGCTGGCGCTGATCGATTTCCACATGCCGGTGATGGACGGCCTCGAGCTGATGCACACCGTCCGGCAGAACGAGCGTTTCGACCGCGTGCCTCTGGTCTTCGTGACCGCCACCGTCAGGGCGAGCACCGACATCGAGCGGGCCTACCAGGCCGGGGCCACCGAGTTCATCTTCCTGCCCATCGAGCCCGAGTTGCTCCGCGCCCGGACCAACGCGCTCTTGAAGCAGGTCGCCCACGAGCGCCGGCTCGAGCAGCAGCTCCGGGTGATCGCCAGCCTGAACGCCCGCTTGAATGCCTCGCAGGCGGATCTCGCGAGCCTCAACGCCAACCTGGAGCAGCAGGTCGCCGAGAAGACCGCCTCCCTGCGCCTGGCGGAGGAGTCCTTCCGCACCCTGGTCGAGAACCTGCCGGGCATCATCTACGAAGCCGCGCTCGACCCGCAGGGCAGCACGCTCTACATCAGCCCGCAGGTCGCGGCCCTGGGTTTCAGCCCCGCGGAATGGCTGGCCGACCCGGCTCTCTGGTCCAAGCAACTGCATCCCGACGACGCCGCGCGGGTGCTCGGCGAGTACGCTCGCGCCTCTGCCAGCGGGGAGCGGTTCGCAGCCGAGTACCGGCTGCGAACCCGGGCCGGCGAAGAACGCTGGTTCATGGACCAAGCCACCCTGATCCGCAACGCCGCGGGCGCGCCCGTCTTGCAGCAGGGCGTGATGCTGGACGTCACGGACGCCCGGCGCGTCGAACGCGAACGAGACTCGCTGGCGGCGCAGCTCCTGCAGTCGCAGAAGATGGAACCCGTGGGCCGGCTCGCGGGGGGCGTCGCCCACGACCTCAACAACCTGCTATCGATCATCCTGGGCTATTCCCAGGCGGTGATGGAGTCGCTGCCCCGCGGCTCGCCCGAGCTCGCCGACTTGCAACAGGTCGTCACCGCCGGGGAGCGCGCCGCCGACATCACGCGGCAGCTTCTGGCGTTTGGCCGCAAGCAGACCATCGAGATGACCGCGCTGGACCTCAACGAGGCGATCCGGGTGATCGTCAAGATGCTCGGACGGCTGGTCGGCGAAGACATCATTATCGCGCTCGACCTCGATCCCGGCGTCGGTCGAGTCATGGCCGACAACGCGCAGGTCGCGCAGGTGCTGGTCAATCTGTGCGTGAACGCGCGGGATGCCATGGCCGAGGGCGGGACGATCTCCATCGTGACGCGCACGGCCCGGCTGCCCGATGACCCCGCCACCGCCCAGGCAGGGCTCCGGCCCGGCCCGCACGTGGAGCTGCAGGTCGCGGACACCGGCTCGGGCATCGCCCCGGACACGCTCGAGCACATCTTCGAGCCCTTCTTCACCACCAAGGCAGTGGGCTACGGCACCGGGCTCGGGCTCTCCACGGTGTACGGCATCGTCCAGCAGCACGGCGGCGCGGTGTCGGTGAAGAGCGAGCGCGGCCAGGGCACGGTGTTCACCATCCACTTGCCGGAGCTCCCCCGGGGCAGCGTCGCGCCCGCCGAGGCCCCGGAGGCGGTCGCACGCGGGCAGGGCGAGACCGTCCTGGTGATGGAAGACGACGCGGCCCTGCGCGGGCTCCTGGTGATCATGCTGGAGCGGCTGGGGTATCGTCCCCTCGCGGCCGCGAACCTCGACGATTGCCTCGCCTTGGCCGAGCGCGAGCCCCAGCTCGACCTGCTGCTGTCCGACGTGGTCATGCCCGAGGTCAACGGCCGGGTGGTGTTCGAGCGCGTCGCCGCCATCCGCCCCGGCGTGAAGGTCTTGTTCATGTCCGGCTACACCCAGGACATCATCGCCAGCCGCGGCGTGGTCGAGGCGGGCACGCACTTCATCGCCAAGCCGATCACCGAGCTTGCGCTCGGCAGGAAGCTTCGCGCGGTGCTGGCCGAGCCCGCCGCTGCCAAGTGAACCGGCAGCCCACCTTCCCGCACGGGAAAATCACCCTGGGCGCGCGCAGGCCCCACCGCAGGCCGAGGGCCCGCGCGACGGAGCGCGGGGGACGGGGGGCAACCCCCGGGGTTCCCGGGGCCGGTGGCACCTCGGGTTGGTAACTCAATGCGCGCTGGCCGCGAAGTACTCGAGCGCAGTGCGTGTCTTGGTCTCCTGCCCAGCGCCCACGTCAAAGCCCCGCGACTCGAGGTAGGTCGCGAGCGCGGCGAGATCGTCGTCGGCGTCGGCCGGGGCCACTCGCAGCGACACTTCGAGGAAACGGGACGAATCCGGCAGCGTCCACAACTCCATGGTCAGCTTGGAGTCGAAGGTCTTCGGTTTCACCTTCCAGACTCGAGCGTCTACCGGCCCGAGCGGCAAGAGGGCATCCCACTCCGCTTCGATGGGCGAGTAGGCGGCGAGCAGAGCCTCTTGCTCGGAGGAGAAAGCCTTGTCGATGTCGCGCTCGCCCTCGGCAATGTCCTCGAGCTCGCCTTCGTCCTGAACAGCCGTCAGCGAGCAGGATGAAACGCTCTTGGCCAGCGTTCGATCGATCTCGCACTTGAAGCCATCGAGCGCGAGCCACTCCGAATCGACCTCGCCGGCGTCCATCGGTCGGAACTTCACCGTCGAGTCGTCGGAAGCGTCGGCCTTCGAGCGCCCGCGCAAGATGACGCCACTGTCGAAGAGCTCGAGCCCGGCGCTGTCGTAGAACCAGACGTCGCGCTCCGCCGCGACACTGTCGCGCAGCCCGAACTTCTGCTTCGCCAGGCCGATCTGATCGGGCCGCAGCGTGATCTTGAGCTCGACTTCGCCGCCCGCCGAGTCCGCCTTGCCGAGCGGTCCGTCGAACCCGGGCTCGACGATCATCTCGTCGTCCCCCGGCCCCGGGTGCCCGGAGCCGCAGGCGACGCAGCCCAGCGAGACGCCGAGAACGAGGGGCCCCACCCAAGATGACAGCATGGCGACAATGTAGTGAAATTGACGACAGATTGATAGCGCTTCGGTGAAGCACGAGGAAACTCGTTTGGTCTCCAGCGGTTGGACCCACGCCTCGGGCGGCTGGGCGCCCGCGCGTGCTATCTCCGGCCCGTGCCGGCCTTCCCCCACCTCCTCGCGCCCCTGGACCTCGGCTTCGTCACGCTGAAAAACCGCGTGGTCATGGGCTCGATGCACACCGGGCTCGAGGACCGCTTCTGGAACTACCCCAAGCTCGCCCGCTACTTCGCCGAGCGCGCCCAGGGCGGGGTGGGTCTGATCATCACCGGCGGCATCGCGATGAACCGCCGCGCGTGGCTCGCCCCGGGCGCCGGCACCCTCAACCGACGGGTCGACGTGCTGAATCACCGGCGCGTGACCGAGGCGGTGCACGAGCACGGCGCCAAGATCGCGATGCAGCTCCTGCACGCGGGCCGCTACGCCTACCATCCGTTTTCCGTCTCGGCCTCGGCCGTCAAGTCGCCGATCAACCCGTTCAAGCCGCGCGAGCTCACCGACGCGGAGATCTCGGACACCATCGACGACTACTCGCGGGCGGCGGAGCTCGCTCGCGAGGCCGGCTACGACGGCGTCGAGATCATGGGTAGTGAGGGCTACCTCTTGAGCCAGTTCCTCTGCCGGCGCGCCAACCGCCGCACCGATCGCTGGGGCGGCGACATCGAAGGACGCATGCGCCTGCCGGTCGAGGTGGTGCGCGCGGTGCGCCGGGCCACGGGCCGCGACTTCTTGCTGGTCTTCCGGCTGTCTCTGCTCGACCTGGTCGAGGGCGGCAACACCTGGCCCGAGATCGAGGCCACGGGCGTCGCCCTCGAAGGCGCCGGCGTGGACGTGATGAACACCGGCATCGGCTGGCACGAGGCGCGCATCCCCACCATCGTGACCTCGGTCCCGCGCGCCGCGTTTCGAGAGGTCACGGCCCGCATCAAGCGCGCGCTGAAGATCCCGGTGGTGGCGTCGAATCGGATCAACACACCGGAGCTGGCCGAAGACATCCTGGCCAGCGGCGACGCCGATCTGGTGAGCATGGCGCGCCCGCTGCTCGCCGACCCCGAGCTGGTGAACAAGGCCGCGGCCGGCAAGCCCGAGGCCATCAACACCTGCATCGCCTGCAACCAGGCTTGCCTCGATCACGCCTTCGGCATGAAGCGCGTGAGCTGCCTGGTGAACCCGCGAGCGTGTCACGAGACCGAGCTCGAGTACGTTCGCGCGGCCCAGAAGAAGCGGGTCGCGGTGGTGGGCGCGGGCATGGCAGGGCTCGCCTGCGCCAGCGTGGCCGCCGCGCGCGGTCACGACGTGACGCTGTTCGAGGCGACGGACAGCGTGGGCGGGCAGTTCCGCCTCGCCGCCGTGGTGCCGGGCAAAGAGGAGTTCCGGGAGACCATTCGCTACTTCGGCTACGAGCTCGAGCAGAGCGGCGTGAAGCTGAAGCTCGGGCAGCGCGCTTCGGCTGCGGATCTGGTGGGCTTCGACGAGGTGGTGATCGCCACCGGCGTGGTGCCGCGCGTGCCGCGCATCCCCGGCATCGATCATCCCAAGGTGCTGACCTACGCCCAGCTCTTGGGGGAGAAGCGGCCGGTGGGCGAGCGCGTGGCGGTGATCGGCGCGGGTGGCATCGGAATCGACGTGTGCGAATACCTGCTGCACGAGCCGAACATCAGCCTGAAGGACTGGTGCGCCGAGTGGGGCGTCGACCTGACCAGCACCAGCGAAGGTGGGCTGACGGCGCCCGCCGAAGCCCAGCCGCGGCGCAGCGTGTGGCTCTGCCAGCGCAAGCCCCCGCGGGGTATGGGCACCGGGCCCGGGCGCACCACGGGGTGGGCGCACCGGCTGGCGCTGAAGCGCGCGGGCGTGAAGATGCTGGGTGGCGTGGAGTACCTGCGCGTGGACGACGCGGGGCTCGTCATCAGGCACGAGGGCAGAGAGCAGGTGCTGGAGGTCGACCACGTGATCGCCTGCGCCGGGCAAGAGTCGGTGCGCGATCTCTGGATCGACGACCCGCGCTTCCACCTGATCGGCGGGGCCGAGGTCGCCGCCGAGCTCGATGCGAAGCGTGCCATCGCCCAGGGGTCGGAGCTGGGCGCACGGCTCTAGAGCCCTGGGTCCGGCGGAATCTTCGCCCGCCGACAGATCGCAGCGCCTCCCCGGACGTATACGCACGCGGCTCAACGTGGAAGGAGTCGCGATGTCGGCGACACGAAGCATTCGGCAACTGGCCTTTTTCTGCGCAGTAGGCTGGCTTTCGCTGGCCGCGGGCTGCGCGCAGACGGGCTCGACGGCCAAACCCGCCGCCACGGCGGCCGGCCCTGGCGCTGCTGCGGGCGGCCTCGACCCGTCGGTTCCCCAAGCAAGGCTGGTGGCGGACGATCCCAACGCGGTGCCGGTCTCGTCCTCGATCCGGAAGGTGACGGTCTATTCGGACCGCGCGCTCGTGTCGCGGGAGGCAACGGTCAAGCTCACCACGGCACCGACCGTGTACGCCGTCAGGCATCTGCCCGGCTGGGTGGACGAGGGCTCCGTGCGCGCCGCCACCACCGCGGGACGGATCCTGGACGTGCGAGTGGGCAGGAGCTACCTCGCCCGGGCGAGCGAGCAGAGCTACCGCAAGGCCGAAGCCGACGTCCGTGCCTTGGCCGAGCGCCTGCTCGCCCTCGACGACGAGCTCAAGGTGCTCGACGCCCAGACCAAGCAGATCGAGGACATCAAGGCGTTCTCGCTGGACAAGCTCCACAAGGACGTGGCCGCCGGCAGCGCGCCCGCCGCCGGCCAGGCGGTCGTGCCCGGCAGCGTCGGCGTCAGCACCTACGCCGCCGTCGTCGACTTCATCGCCCAGAAGATGCGCGAGATCGCCAAGGGGCGGCGCAGCGTGAAGGCCGAGCGCGAGAAGCTGGCCCCCGTGGTCGACGCCAGCAAGCGGCGGCTCGAGGACCTGCGGGGTCTGACCCAGCTCGAGGAGACCAACGTGTTCGTCACCGTGCAGGGCATCGCGGCGGCGGATGGCCAAGTCCAGGTCAGCTACATGCTCCCGGGCGCCACCTGGGAGGCGTCGCACGAGCTGCGCGCCTCGGGCGGTGACTCGACGCCGGTCGAGGTGACGTCGTTCGCGGTCGTCACCCAGGCGAGCGGCGAGGACTGGGACAATGCCGAGCTCACGTTCTCGACGCAGTCGTCCACGGCGGCGGTGCGCATTCCGGAGCTCGAGGCGCTGACCCTGGGCGACGGCAGGGCTCATACCCGGACCGTCGAACGGCACTCGGCGTCGTTCCGGCGCGCCGAGGCGGCGTTCAAAGGGCAGAACCGCCTGTGGAACAAGCGCGTGCAAAGCACCGACCGCAGCATCGAGTTCGAAGAGAGCTACCAGGCGAACTTCGAGTCGTTGCAGGTCACTCAAGAGAAGACGGTCCAGATCTTCCAGAGCCTGCAGCAGCGCGGGACAACGGCTCAGTTCAAGGCGATGAGCACGACCAAGGTGCGCGCGGATGGTCGCTCGGTGAGAGTGCCGCTCGGCCGCGCGAACCTGAAAGCGAAGAAGGCCGTGGTCGCGGCTCCCGAGCAGTCCCTGAACGCGGCGCAGACCCTCGAGATGGTGAACGACAGCGGGCAGTCGCTCCTGCCTGGAAACGTGGCCCTCTACCAGGCCGGGGCGTTTCTCGGCATGACCAACCTCGACTTCGTCGCGGACGGCGAAGAGTTCGCGGTGTTCTTGAGCGTGGCCGATCAGCTCAAGCTCTCGCGGGTCCTCGACAAGAAGCGCAGCGCGCTGGTCCGAAAGCAGCGCACCCAGATGCAGCTCGCGTTCGTCGTCACCATCGAGAACCTCTCCGGCAAGCCCGTGTCCCTGAAGCTAGCCGATCGCGTCCCGGTGTCGGAGGACAAGGACATCGTGATCAGCGGGGTGAAGATCAGCCCGGAGGTGAAGCCCGACTCCAAGGGCATCCTGCGCTGGCCGTTGACCCTTCAGCCGAAGGAGAAGCGGAAGCTCGAGATCCAGTATCAGATCGAGTACCCACCGACCCTGGTGCTCGAGGCAAGGCGCAAGGCCGCGGCCGAAGCGAGCCCGATGAAGGCCCATCCGAGCGCCCCGGCGCTTCCGTCCCCGCGCCGAGCCTACGACCTGAAGAAGGACATCGAAGAGCTCGAGAACGCGTTCTGACCTTCGAGGCCGGAGCGCCTCCGTGTCACGAACCCGGCGGCTGTCTCGTCTTGGTCGGTGGAGGCCGAGATGACAGCAGAAGTGGTGGTCCTGGGGGCCGGTTACGCCGGGATGATGGCGGCGATCCGCCTCGCACGGCGCGCCGGGGCGCGGGCGCGCGTCACGCTGGTGAACGAATCACCGTATTTCGTCGAGCGGATCCGGCTGCACCAGCTGGCGGCGGGCCACACCCCGCGACGGCGGCCGCTGTCGTCACTGCTCCGCAAGACCCAGGTCCGACTGCGGGTGGGGCGAGTCGCCGCCATCGAGCCCAGGGCACGGCAGATCCAGGTCGAAGCCGCCGGCACCCTTGGCTTCGACTTCTTGGTCTACGCGCTCGGCAGCGGGCGGCGCGATGCGTCGATCGAAGGGCTGGCCGAGCACGCGTACGACGTCGCTGCTGAAGACTCCGCCAACGCGCTGCGCCAGCGCCTGATCGCGCTCCCGAAAGGCGCGCGCGTGAGCGTGATCGGCGCGGGACTGACCGGGCTCGAGCTCGCGGCAGAGATCGCCGAGGCGCGGCCGGGGCTGCGCGTGACGCTGCTGGCCAGCAGCGAGCTTGGGGACGGCCTCTCGCCGGCGGGGAAGGTGGCGGTCCAGACTGCCCTCGCAGAGCTCGGCGTGGAGGTACGCAGCCAGGCCCGCGTCGCCGCCGTCGGACGCTCGGCACTCGAGCTCACCCACGGCGAAGCGCTCGCGTCAGACGTGAGCGTGTGGTGTGGAGGGCTCAGCGCGAGCCCGCTGGCCCGTCAGATGGGGTTGCCCGTGGCGCCTTCCGGTCAGCTCGCGCTCGACGACCTGCTGCGCGTGCCGAGCGTGCCCCAGATCTTCGGCGCTGGCGACGGGGTCGGCATCACGGGGGTCTCAGCGCCCGGCCTACGAATGGCATGCGCGACCGCCATGCCGCTCGGCGCGCACGCCGCGGACAACGTGCTGCGCGCGATCGCCGGCGAGCCGCTCGAACCGTTCAGGTTCGCGTACTGGATGCGGTGTATCAGCCTGGGGCGAAAGCGCGGGCTGATCCAACGCGTGTCCGGCACGGACGAACCCCTCGAGAAGGTGGTCAGCGGGCGTCTCGGCGCCAAGCTCAAAGAGTCGGTGTGCCGGTTCACCCTGACGGCTCTGGCCATCGAGCGCGTGTTCCCGGGGACGTACTCCTGGCCAGGGAAGGGCTCGACGGCTGCCGCAGCCGAGGCCACCATCGCGTAGCCATGGCTCACGACTGGGCGCAGGCCTTCGATCGCGAACGCGAGCACCTGTTCGCGGTGGCTTACCGCATGCTCGGCTCCGCCACCGAAGCCGACGACGTCATCCAGGAGGCTTGGCTCAGGGTGCAGGGCTCCGAGGCCATCCCGCGCTCCGAGCGCGCGATGCTCACGACGGTGGTCGTTCGCCTGTGCCTGGACGTGCTGAAATCGGCGCGTGCACGACGCGAGACCTACGTCGGTCCGTGGCTCCCCGAGCCCGTCGCCGGTTGGGGCACGGCGCCCGGAGCCGGCGACGACACGCCGGAACGCCGCTACAGCCTGCGCGAGTCGGTCACGCTCGGGCTGTTGGTGGTGCTGGAGTCGCTCTCCCCGCTCGAGCGGGCAGCGTTTCTGCTACGCGAGGTCTTCGAGTGGGACTTCGCTGAAATCGCCGCCGCCCTCGGCCGCTCCGAGGTCGCGTGCCGAAAGCTCCATCAGCGCGCGCAGGGCCACGTCGAGGCGCGTCACTCGCGGTTCGAGACCAGCGAGGAGGCCGCGACGCGGCTGGCTCACGCGTTCATGCTCGCCGTCGCCAGCGGCGACCGCCACGAGGTGGCGAAGTTGCTCGCCGACGACGCGATCGCGACCAGCGACGGCGGCGGCATCGTCAAGAGCGCGCTTCGGCCCATCTACGGCGCCCGGCGGGTCGCGTCGTTCTTCGTCGGGCTTACCAAGAAGCTGCCCATCGTCCCGACGGTCGAGCCCGCCGTGATCAACGGCGAGGTCGCGCTCTTGGTCCTGAGCGAAGGCAAGCTCACGAACTTGATTTCGCTCTCCGTCGACGGCGAGCGGATCCGCGCGATCCGCTGGCTACGCAACCCCGAGAAGCTGGCGCGCCTGGCGCGTTCGCTGTGACGGCGCGGTGGTGCCAACCCCCGGTTGGCGAGTCGGGTTGACGACACGCGTGCGCGTCGGTCCGCGCGGTGCGGCTTTCTCGGGACACCGCGGGCTCGGCTCGCCGGCATGGCGTTTGCTGTCGTCGGAAGGGTGATGACTCGATGGGTACTCTCGTTGCTTGCCCTCACCGCTGCCGGTTGTGGGCAGGCGAACAGCGACGATGTCGACGCTCGGGACGCGGGCATCGACGCCACGGTCGACGCCGCCAGCAGCGTGATCTGCACGCCCTGCGGCGAGTCGTCGGAATGCGGCCCCGGGGCGGTGTGCGCGCAATACGCTGGCAGTGACTACTGCGGGCGAGTGTGTGGTCTCGGGCACTGTGGCAACGGTGAGACCTGCATCCCCACGGTCGCCGAAGACGGGGCCGAGGTCGAGGTCTGCGTGCCGAGCAATGGCTCGTGCGGGCAGCACGGCTGCGGCACCTGCCCACCCGGAGAAAGCTGCGATCTGGTCTCTGGCAACTGCGTGGAGCCAGAGCCCGACGGCGGAGACGACGGCGGGCCGGATGAGCCGGACGCCGGCGAGCCCGATGCCGGCGAGCCCGACGCAGGTTCGAAGCCAGACGGCGGTACCACCGAGCCCCACGTCGGCCCCGACGGCGGCAAGGTCGACGATCTCTACTTCGCGGTGGTCGGCGACACCCGGCCGCCCGGGAGCAACGACACCGCCCACTACCCCAGCGCGATCATCACGAAGATCTACGACGACATCCAGGCGATGAGCCCCCGGCCGCAGTTCGTGGTCACCACCGGCGACTACATGTTCGCGTCGCCCAGCGGCAAGGAGGGCCCGAAGCAGATGAAGCTCTATCTCGAGGCGCGCGCTCACTACAAGGGCACGGTGTTCGGCGTGCTCGGCAATCACGAGTGTGGCGGTGGCAACGCCAATTGCGCCGGCGTCACCACCAACAACAGCTACAACGCGTTCCTCGACGGACTGGTGAAACCCCTGGGCAAGACCAAGCCCTACTACAAGGTTCCGATCAGTGATCTGAGTGGCAAGTGGACGGCGAAGCTCTTGATCGTGGCGTGCAACGCCTGGAGCAAAGCCCAGAAGAGCTGGCTCGAGGGCGAGCTCGCCAAGCCGACGACCTACACCTTCATCGCGCGCCACCAGCCCAAGGGCTCGGACGCGCCCTGCGGCGCCGACATGGCACCGATGCTCGAGAGCGCCAAGTACAACCTGTTGATGGTGGGACACGTGCACAAGTACCTGCACTCGGGCAAGCAGCTGATCGAAGGCGTGGGCGGCGCTCCGCTGACGGGGACCCACAACCATGGTTTTGCCACGGTGCGGCAGCTGGCCGGCGGCGGGTTCCGCATCAAGCAGTACGACTACAAGACCAAGCAGGTGGTCGGGAGCTTCACGGTACCGTGAGCGCCAAGAAGCTGCTCGAGCTGCCGTTGATCGCGGCCCTGGCTCTTGCGTGTCAGGCTCGAGGGGGCCCCGAGGACGGCGCCGCCAGCGCCGAAGTCGCGCTCCCGGCGCCGATCGCTACGGCGACGCCGCGCTGCGTGCCGGCGACGCTCGTCGCCCAACGCGGCACGCCGACGCTCGACGGCCAGCTGGACCAGCCGGTGTGGCACGCGGCTCGCGCCACCGACGCCTTCGTCGACCCACGGCACGCGGCCCC
Organism: Polyangiaceae bacterium; assembly: GCA_023150915.1. GTDB lineage: Bacteria > Myxococcota_A > Polyangia > Polyangiales > Polyangiaceae > JADJKB01. The sequence continues at coordinate 12,428 of JAKLKA010000025.1, read as the reverse complement.
GGTGCCGCACACCGAAGCGCGCGCGAGCTTCGACGCAGACGCGCTGTTCATCGCGCTGTACGTGGCCGACGACGACATGCGCTCGACCGATCGGGTGCGGGTCGAATTCGGCCCGGACCTCGGCATCGAGGCGTCGCCGGATCGCCAACTCCGCTGTCGCGCCGGCACCGAGGGCAGCTGCGCCGCGCTCGGGGTCCAGGCTGCCTTCAGCGTCGATGGCGACGTCGACAACGCCGAGCAAGAAGACGAAGAGTGGGTGGTCACGCTCCGGGTGCCCTGGAAAACCCTGGCGCCGGCGGGGCGACCCGGCGAGCTGCCGGTGGCACTCCGGCGGGAAGACATCGCGGGCGGGCGGGCGAAGCAGACGGCGTGGAACCGCGGTTGCGGAGCGATCCGGCTCGAGTAGGCGGGGCGCGCACTCGCCGCCACGGCGGTGTTAGAGTGCTCGGCTCGTCCGAGATGGATCACCTGAGGCGACAGGCCGAAAGACGCGTGGGGACCGTGCTCCGGGAGCGCTGGACCATCGACGCGCTGATCGGAGTCGGCGCCATGGCGGCGGTCTACAAGGCCACCCACCGTAACGGCAACGAGGTCGCGATCAAGCTGTTGCACGCCGAGGCCTCGAAGGACGAAGGCATCAGGAAGCGCTTCCAGCGCGAGGGCTACGTCGCCAACCGGGTCAAGCATCGCGGCGCGGTGACCGTGTTCGATGACGACGTCACCCCGGGCGGCTCCGCGTTCTTGGTGATGGAGCTTCTGCATGGCGAGAACGTCGAAGCGCGCCGCGAGCGGCTTGGGGGGTTCGTGCCATTGCCCGAGGTGCTCGCCATTGCCGATCAGGTGCTCGACGTGCTCGCTGCCGCGCACGAGCAGGGGATCGTCCACCGCGACATCAAGCCCGAGAATCTGTTCCTCACTTCAGACGGCGTGGTCAAGGTGCTCGACTTCGGCATCGCTCGGCTGCAGTCGTCGCAGCCGGGCACCAACCTCACCATGGTCGGCGCCATGCTGGGGACGCCCGGATTCCTGTCTCCAGAGCAGGCGCGGGGCATGACTTCGGAGATCGATCATCAGACCGACGTGTGGGCCGTGGGGGCGACGCTCTTCACCCTGCTCTGCGGAGAGCACGTGCAGCAAGCCCGCACGGCCGACGAGTCGATGCTCCTCGCGGCGACCACGCCGGCGCGATCGCTAGCAAGCGTCTTGCCCGATCTCGATTCGAGCGTGGTGGCGTTGGTCGACAAGGCCTTGGCCTGGAACAAACACGATCGCTTCTTGGACGCGAAGGGCATGCAGGCCGAGCTGCGTCGGGTGGCCGCCCGCGTGCTCGGCGGAGCTGGCCGGGGGGCCAACCTCGATCTCGAGCTGTCCGGGGCGCTGTCGAGCCCGATCGTTGCTTCCGAGCCCGAGGGACCCACGCGGGTGATGCGCCTGCCCGACGAGCCGGTCGGCGAGAGCGATCCGAGGGCGGCCGCGCCCTTCTCCGAAGAGCCGCCCACGCGCCCCCACCCGGCGGCGGGAACCGAGAAGCCGCCCCTCGGCGGGCTGACCCCCCCCGCCCTGCTGGTGATCGCCGGAGCCACCGCGCTGGTCTTGATCGCGCTCGGCGTGAGCACGTGTGCGGCCGTGGTGGTGAGCGCCCGGGCGCGGGGTCGCGCGGCACCCTCGGCGGCGCCGGTGCCGAGCCCGGCCGCGTCGCGGTGAGCGCACCCGGCTCCGTGGGCCTACTTCAGCAGCGAGCCCATGTTGTTCGTGCTCTTGACCTTCGGCGGAAGCGCCGCCTCGATCTGCGCCTCGAAGCGATCTTGGAAGTCCTTCACGATGGCCTTCTGCGGATCCTTGTTGAAGGTCTGACCCGAGGTGACCTTCTCGCTGCTCTCCACCGAGAGCGGCTTCTGACAGACGATGTTCTCGCCCACGGAGTCGAGCATCACGAGCCAACCCTTGAAGCTACCCGACTCGAAGGACTTCTTCTCGCTGAGCAAGGGCAAGCGGTTGGACTTCTCGTCACTCGGCCAGAGCACGATCAAGAAGCGGTTCTTCTGCCAGTCGTTCTTGATGAACCGCGCCGTGCCGTCGATCGCGTAGGCGTCGCGATCGCTGGCGTGCTGCGCAAAGTGACCGCGAAAGGTGCTGTCGGTGAGGAAGGCCCAGGGCCCCTTGTCTTCTTGCCAGTCGCCCTTGTTCGCCGAGGCGAAGCGGGCCAGGAACGGGCCGTAGACCGTGGGCAGCCTGAGCTGGTGATCCTCTTTGGCGAGAGCCAGCATTGCAGGGCCGTCGCAGGCCTTCTCGGTGAACCCCGAGCTGGCCATGCTCGCGATCTTGCCGTACGCGCTGCCGACCTTCTTGACCCAGTCGTCGTGGAGCACGCGAAGCTCTGCCTTCTCGTCGGCCCTTCGCTTCTCTTCTTCGGGCGACGGCTTGGAGGTGCCAAGGGCCAGGGCGGCGAAGGCGGCCGTGGTCAGGGCCGAGAGCACGTGTCGGATCATCGGTCGCATGGGGCATTTCTCGCTTTCGCCAGAACGAGCGGCATCAGGGGTCTCTTCAGCGCGAGGGCGCTGGCCCCGAGAGCCAGCACCAGATCGAGCCAGTCGAAGGTCCCGGGAACGATGCCCACGCGCTGCCCGAGCTCCCAGCCGACGCCCAGCGCCGGCGCGACGAGCAGCCAGGGAATGCTCTGCCGCGTCGCACGGTGGTCCCAGAGGGCCGAGATGAGCCAGGCGAAGGCGTAGACCCAGAGCGCGTGCGGCAGGCTGAACACGACCCACCCCGGCAGCCCGAGCGCCACCGAGTGGCCGACCTCTCGCGCATGCCCGAGGCTGTCAGAGAGCCCGACGCCCTCTACCCAGCCGAAGATGCGAAGGCTGGGCGGGCGCGCCAGAAGGTAAACCAAGGAGCCGGCCACGAGAGGCATCAGCGCATGAAGCCACGCAGCGCGAAGCGGCGAGCGAACGCTGGCAGTGACGGACGCGACCTGCATCTCCAAGTCGAGCCAGAGTACGAGCCGAGGCCGCTCCTGGGAAGCGCTGCGTCGACTCACCGGTAGCGCAGGACGAGGCAATAGGCCGCAGTGGCCACGATCATCACCCAGGTCAGGGTGGTGCCGATGAAGCGCGGGGGGTTCGGCGCTTTGAGCGGCATCCCGATGGGGTGAAGCACCCGACCCAGGAACAGCGACCCCCCGAGCACGTGGAGCCACAGGCTCGACCCGCCCGAGAGCTCGGCGATCAAGAGCATGACCAGGCCGAGCGGTACGAACTCTGCGTTGTTGCCGTGAGCACGCATGGCGATTTCCATTTCATTGGACTGCCCGCTCCCCAGTGACACGTTGTGCTTGGCGCGGTTTCGCGACACGTTGGCGGCCAGGCCGATGTTCAAGATGGCGTTGAGCGCGCCATAGAGCGCGGTGACGGGGATCAGCATGGCGCCATCTTGGGGCCGCCGCCGGCAACCGTCGACCCGTCACTTCCCGCGCTCGAAGCCCAGCGCGATCGTGACCTTGACCGTGCGCCCCCCCTCGGGCGAGGGGAAGCTCAGACCGCGCACGGCGTTGCCGATGCACAGCGCCGTCGAGCCAGCGACATCCCCGGCCGACGCAGCCATGGCCGTCACCCGACCGCCAGGGCCAATGTCGAACTTCAGCGTGACTTGGCCGCGCGGCGCAGGGTGCTGGTCGCGCTCGTAGCAGTGGCCGAAGCGAGCAAACTGGGCGCGTAGCACCCGGTCGACCACCTCGCGGGGGAGCCCCGCCGAGGCGGTGGAGCTGATCCGCTTCACGCCGATCAGACCAGGCCTCGGGAGGGAGCTTGCAGCGACCAGCTTGCTCTCCTTGATCCGTCGTCGCAGGCTCATCGTCTCGGGCGAGATGACGCCGAGCGAGAGCCTGCCGGCTTCGGCGCCGCGACCGATGCGTGGGCCCGCACCGGCCAAGTGCGACTCGATGCAAGCCAGCACGGGCCCCGGCAGAGGGCCTTCGACCTTTGCCCGCGTGGCCCCGGACTCGTCGCTGTCGACGACGTAGCTGACCGTGCCTTCGACGCGCGAGTCCTCGGCGCAGTGCCGCTCGATCTCCTCCGGTGCGCGCACGGCGTTGGTCGCCGCGTTGCGCGCGTGGCCGATGCCGCGCTGCATGGGGGTCGACCAGACGGGGATCAGCTTGTCATCGTGGTGCCCGGCGAGCAGACGCATCACGGCCTTGTCGCGCGCGGTTCGCTCGGCGGGCAGCACGTGAGCATCGAGCTTGCCGGGGGAGACCAGCCCGGGACCCGGCTCGGCCACGGCCACGGCGGCAGTCGCCGAGGCGGTGGCGACGGCAGACGAAGGCGGCGGAGTCGGCGGCGGGGGCAGAGGCTGGGTACCGCACGCGCCAAGGCCCGCGAGCAGAGCGACCAAGAGCACCCGGCGGCGCCGGAAGAGTCCGAGCGCAATCACCGCGGCCAGCACGAGTGCCGGCGACCCCGTTGCCTTGCCCAGCGAACACGAGAGCGCGTTGCCGAGCGGCGAACCGGTGGCGATCGCCGGCGGTTGGTTCCGGGGGATTGCGCGCGTGGTGGGTGCGCGCGGCACGGGCGGCGGCACCACGAGCTGCTCGGCATCGGCGGCGGACGCGGCAGCGGTCGGATCGAGCAGGGCCATCAGCGGACGGCGGGCGTGCACGCAGGTGGCGTCGCAGCCCTCGGGCGTGGCCGGCGCCAGCACCAGATCGCCGAAACCGTGCCGGTGCTCCTTCCAGTCACCGAAGGTCATCACGCGCGCCCCGCTAGGCACGAGCGACGCGAGCTCGGTTCCGAACGCGCTCGCGATCTCGGAAGGCGAGGCGTCGTAGCGCGTGCCTTCGCTCCACGCGCGGTGAATGCTCACCTCTCCGCCGCTCACATAGGGCGCCAGCGGTTGGTGCAGACCCTGCGTCACGAGCCAGACCTGAAGCTCGCGCCCGCGCTGCTCGGGAGCGTCGTCGGGCTCGTGGTACGGATAGTACGGCAAGGGCGTGTCGAAGCTGAGCCGCACCGTACGACTCACCAGGCCTTCGCCATCGGCGGCCTTCTGCTTCTTGCCCTCGTAGCGCAGGGCGACGAAGAAGAACCCGAGCTTCACGTAGCGGTCGATCCAGCGCTGGCCCGCCTCGCTGGCGCGGAACTGGTTCTTCTTCAGCCAGTCGCCCAGCGCCTTGCCGTCAGTGGCGGCGAGCACGAAGCTGGTGAAGTCGCCGACGCGCTTCTTCTCGAGCACCTGCACCGGCGGCCCCGCCCCGGCGGGGGCGCCACGGCCGAAGCCCTCGTCGCCCCCCTTGCCGCCCGGCGCACGCACGTGCTCGTCCGGCGTGTCGAGCAGGGTATGGGGGAAGCTGGTCTCGAGCGCGTCGAACGGGGCGCTCTTCACGTCGTTCACCTCGGGCCGCGAGGGCGTGGTGACGATGAACCCGAAAGGCAGCTCGCCGGTGTTGGTGAAGCGCACTTCGCGCACGAACTGCTGCCGGCGCGTGGAGGCGTCCCACACGATCAGCGTGCGCTCTTGCTCCATGCGCGGCGGCGCCTTCACCTTCAGGCTGGGGACGAACATGCCGCAGGCCCGAGCATGCCTTAGGGGCGCAAGGCAGAGCACGACGGCGGCGAGGGTGAGGCCGAGCACGAGACGGAGGCGCGACGACATGAGGCACAGGCTACGCCGGTCGCGCGGCTTGAGCTATTCTGCCGTGATGGACGATCGGGATCTCGGGCGGAGCGCCATTCGCCTCTGGAAGATGATCGCGGAGCGGGCCGAGACGGGCACCGACGTCGCCGCCATCGATCAGCGGATCTGGGACTTGTTCGGCGAAGAGTGGACGGTGATGTTCACCGATCTGGCCGGGTTCTCGCGCAACGTCGAAGAGTTCGGCATCGTGCACTTCTTGCAAGTGATCTGGGACCATACCCGCCTCCTCACCCCGGTCATCGCCGACTACGACGGGCTGTTGCTCAAGACCGAGGGCGACAGCATGCTGCTGCTCTTCCGGCGGCCGCGTCGTGCGGTGGACTGCGCGCTCGCCATGCAGCGCGCGTGCGCGCAGGTGAACCAGCGGCGCCGCCCCGAAGATCAGATCTTGCTCTGCATCGGCCTGGGGCACGGCCGGGTGCTGCGCATCGGCGACGAAGACGTCTGGGGCCAAGAGGTGAACGCCGCAAGCAAGCTGGGCGAGGACACGGCCAAGGCCGGCGAGATCTTGGTGACCGCCGCGCTGCACGCCGAGCTCGCCGCCGACGCGACGCTCCGCTTCGAGCCAATCGGCGAGGTGACCGGCTCGAAGCAGAACTATCGCCTTCGGGTGGAGTGAGCGCGACTCACCAGGTGCAGCCGTAGCTGCTCATCGCGGTCTTCGCCGTCTCGAGTGCCTGCTTGCAGCCGGTGGCCATACCGGACTTCGTGGCGGGGTTCGAGGCCAGGGTCTTGTAGGTCTCGCGCTGCTTCTTGAACGCGTCTTGCATGGCGGGGCGCGCCACGGCGGGCACCTTCTCGTTCAGGCACTTCTCGTATTTGGTCAGGTACTCGTCGCACTCAGGCACGCCGATGTCCCCGCCGCTCGCGCCGGAGCTGGTCGATCCCGTGCTCGACGACTCTTCCTTCTTCTTGCAGGCGAGCAGAGCGACCACGACCACCCCCATCGCCAACCCGACCGTAAAACGAGACGTTTGCTTCATCGATGTACCCTCCGGAAGCGCGCAGCATAGTCGACGCCCCCGGGGGCACCACAAGGGGGCCGTTCGTCGGCGAAACGCCGGCAGGTGTAAGCGCCCGGTGTTGCGGCGCGTTTGGGCTGGGCCCAGATCTGCTCGGGCGAAACGCGCGCTTCGAAGCCGCGGCGAAGACAGATCCTTTCTGGAAGAGAGCCGTCTCACTCCACGACTTCTCACTGGAGGATCTGAGAAAAATGAAACGCTTGATCGCTTGTTCGCTCGCCGTCTCGTTCGCCGCTCTCGCCGGATGCAACGCCACCTCGGCGCCCCCCGCGACAACCCCTGCCGCGCCGCCGCAGGTCTCGGTTCACTCGCCCGACCCCTCGGGCGTGAGCGTGACCGGGCGCGGCGAGGCTCAGGCCGCCCCCGACGTCGCGTTCTTCGACGTCGGCGTCGAATTCGACGCCCCGACCGTGGGCGCTGCCCGCACCGGCGCTGCCAGGTCTGCCGAGCGCATCATCGCATCGCTGAAGAAGAACGGAGTGCCCGCGAAAGACATCCAGACCGCCAGCCTGAGCATCCAGCCGCGCTACGACCACGTGGCGGGCCGCGACAAGATCACCGGCTACAGCGTGACCACCAGCGTGACGGTGAAGGCGCGTAACCTGGACCAGATTGGCAGCCTGATCGACGACGCCATCGGAGCCGGCGGCAACGCCACGCGCGTGAACGGCATCCGCTTCGGCTTCGACGACCCGTCGCGGCTGCGCGACGACGCCCGGCAGCGCGCCGTGGCCGACGCCCGTCGCCGCGCCGAGGAGCTGGCGCGGCTGAGCGGCATCAAGCTCGCTGGCCCCATCACCGTGGAAGAGCTCTCGCAGCGCGAGGCCCTGCCGACCACCGTCACCCTCGAGTCCGCCGATGTGGCGCGCATGCCCATCGAGCGCGGCACCGGCAGCGTCGCGGTCGAGGTGCGCGTCCGCTGGGCGATCCGGGGCTGAGGGGGAGCGGGCCGGGGACGGTGCCCCCCGCGCCGAGCACCCCGGAAAAGCTGGCGCTGTTCGACGCCGCGACCAAGCGGCAGCGGGCTCGACGGAAAGGCAAGCGCGGACCTGGATCCGCGCGCGCTCGCGGGCCGCGAAGCACCCAACGCGCAGATGTGGGCGTACGCGGAACACTACGGACTCGAGACGCTGCGCTCCGAGGACTTCCAGGAGGGCCGTCACTACGGCAGGGTGCGCCTCGTGAACCCGTTCTCCCAGCGCTGACCGCTCGGGCCAGCGTAGTCAAAGTGCTGCGAGCCCCCGGGATTCCGGGTACCGGCTGCGCTATCCTGTTGGCTCGCTGGCAGAGAGCCCGTAAAAAGGCGGGCGGTGCGAGAGTTGCGGCAACCCGTCGTCTTCGTCACGGGCAAAGGTGGCGTGGGCAAGAGCAGCGTGGCGGCGGCGCTCGCGCGCGCCGAGGCCGATCGCGGCGGGCAGGCCATCTTGGTCGAGTTCGAAGACGCCGCGGGCGCCACGCGCGCGCTGGGCGCGGAGGCCGACGGCGTCACTCCCCTGGTCATCGAGTACCTCGAGGCCCTCGCCCACGCCATCGCGTCGATGCTCGGCAGCCGGCTGCTCGGCAAGCTGGTGGTCAAGCAGCGCACGCTGAAGAAGGTGGTGCAGGCGGTCCCGGCGGTGCGCGAGCTGGTGTCGCTCGATCGCCTGCGCTCGCTGCGAACCGAGAGCCCGCGCGCCCGCGTGTTCGTCGATCTGCCGGCGACCGGTCACGCCGTGGACTGGCTGCGCGTCCCCGCAGCCGCCGAGCGTTTTCTGAAGATCGGCCCAGCCGCGAAGATGTGCCGCGCCATCCAAGAAGAGATTTTGCCGGCCGATTGCAGCGGTCTGGTCGTGGTCTCGACGGCCGAGCCGGTGGTCGCCTCCGAGACACGCGAGCTGGTGCTGCGCCTGAACCACGAGCTCGGTCGGCCGCCGGATCTGGTGGTGGTGAACCGCGTGCCGCGCAAGCCCGCACCGAACGAGCTGGATCACGCACGGGCCGCCGCCTCCCGCGACCCCGCCTTTGCTGCCCTGGCCCACGCCCTGTCGGAAGACGCCGAGCTGGGCGCCGACGCGCTCTTGGCGCTGACCGCGCTGGACGGCGTCAGCACCGCGCGGATCGTCGAGATCCCGGAGCTGTTCCGGGACCCCTCGGCCCGTGAGCTGGGTCGGTTCTTGGGAGCCAGCGGCTGAGCGTCGCTCACCAGCAGGTCAGCGCGCGGCCGCGCTGGCGAGCCAGCGCTCGATGGCACCGCCCAAGGCTTCGAGGTCCCCGAGATCCGCGAGCTTGTCGAAGACCAGCGCGAAGTCCACTGCTCCGTACTCGTGCACCAGAATGTTGCGGAAGCCGGAGATGCCGGCCAACCGCGCCGCGAGCTCCGCTGCAATCACGCCACGCGCCGCGAGCTGCGGGATGATCTCTCCGTAGTCGCGCGGAGCGTCCTTGAAGTGGCCCGACAAGACGTGCGCCCCCGCGTCGAGCAGGGCCTGCACGGCAGTCTGCAACCCGTAGGCTGCAGCCCACTGCTCTCGTAGGTTCGCGGCAAACGCCGGGCGGCCGAGCGCGGCCAAGCGCTCGAGCTCGGCCACGTTGCGGCGCACCAGCGCCAGCCGTTCGCGGACGACATCGGCGCGCAGGTTCATTGCTTCTCCGACAAGTCCGCGCGGACGTCTTCGTAGACGATGCGGCGCAGCGCCTGCGTCCCGAGATAGCGGCGCAGCGCCCGATCTTCCCACTCGTCAGCCGCACCGGGATCGCGACTCGAAAGGCGGACGCCGCGCGAGAGGATCTCGAACGCGAGCACGGGAGAAGAGCGCTCGACCACGACGACGTCCACCGGCCGGCCACAGTCGCGCTCGAGCTCGGCCGCTAGCAGCGCCAAGCGGTCGAGCGAGAGCTCTGCGCAGCCGAGCACTGCGACGTCGACATCCGAGAGGGGGCCGCTGCTCCCGTCGGCAGTGGACCCGAAGAGCCAAGCCGCACGGACGCAGTCCCACCGGCTGAGGGTCGACTCGATCGCGGCAGTCAGCGAGCTCAACGCCGTGGATCCTACCACGCCGCCCGTGCCTGAGCGCGCGCCCTCCCCCGCCCGCCAGACCGACAACCGACGTTCCTGCTTTCCCCGGCGGCCCAGCGGTCGTAGGAGAGCTTCTGGTGAGCCGGGTCCCGAACGCGATTTCTACCAAGACCGCTTCCCGCTTCCTGGGAGCGCCCGCATGAGCGCCGCGCTCACGGTGGTGGTCGGGGGCGGCGGCGTCGGCAAGACGACCACGTCGGCGGCGCTCGCGCTGGCCTTCGCCCGCGCCGGCCGGCGCACGCTGGTGGTCACGGTGGACCCGGCGCGTCGCCTGGCCGACGCGCTCGGGGTGCAGATCGGCATCGAGGCCTGCCCGGTGCAGATCGACGGCGCGCATCTCTGGGCGCGCATGCCCGACGCCCACAAATCGGTGGACCTGTTCGTCAGCTGGCTGTTCGACGACCCCGCCGCGCGCACCCGCGTGTTCGAAAACGGGATGTACCGCGAGCTCTCCAACGCCCTGGCCGGCGTCCACGAGCTGATCAGCGTGGCCTTCATCGATCACGAGCTCGAGTCCGGCCGCTACGACGAGGTGGTGCTGGACACGGCGCCCTCGCGCCACGCGCTGGAGTTCCTCGATTATCCCGCGCGCCTCGGCCGCATGCTCGAGGCGCGCACCCTCGAATGGATGGTGGGCCTGGCCAAGCTCGCCGGCTCGACCCTGGACGACCGCCCCGACGAGCGCGGCCTGCTCGCCTGGGGCAAGAAGCGCGTCGCCCACCTGGTCTCGAACCTGGTCGGCGCGGTCGCCATCCGCGACATCGCCGCGCTGTTCTCGGAGTTCATGCCGGTGCGCGAGAAGTGGCTGCACCTGGTGCGCCGCGTGGAGCACCGCATCGCGCTGCCCAGCACGCGCTACGTGGTCGTGACCGGCCCCTCGGGCAGCTCCCTCGACGACGCCGCGTACCTGATCGGCCAGCTCCGCGAGCGATCGCTCCACGCATCGGCCGTGCTCCTGAACCGCGCCGTCGGCGCGCCCCCGCCCTGGGTCGGCGCCCTGGGCGACAAGATCGCCAGCGAGCCGGCGCTCGGCGACGCGCTCACCGCTTACCAGCGCGAATACGCCGCCCGCGAAGGGCAGACGCGTCACGCGCTCGGTGCGCTCGGCGGCATGGTGCCGAAGAAGACTCCGCTCGCCGCGTTGCCCGCGCTCAAGAGCAGCGACCCAAGAGAGATCCTGATCACCATCGCGGGTGAGCTCGGGGGGTCGGCGCTCTTGGGGGGCGGGTAGCGGGCCGGCGGCGCCGTGGAGCTGGCAGTTCGCGACTCGGCACTGCTCAGGAAAGAGGTGCGGCGGCTCTTGGGGTGATGGCCTTGACGAGGCCCTTGGCGCCGCGCGCCCCCGCTACTTGCTCACCCGCTTGACGTCGTTCTGCGTAGTGTCGGTCCAGTAGATGTGGGTGTCGTCGACCGCGATCCGGCTCGGGTACTTGAGGTAGCTCGCCACGTTGAACACCGGTCCGCCGCCCACCGGCACGCGGTAAAGGGGGATGCTCGTGCCGTTGTTGTCGACGTTCCAGTAGACGTGCTTGCCGTCGCTGGCGATGTCGAGCACCCCGCTGGCGCTGGCGAGCTGGGTCGCAGTGCCCCGCCCACGGGCAACGCTTGGATGCCTCCGCCGGCGGCGAAGAAGACCGTCGCGCCCGCCACGGTGAGCTCCGTCGCTTGCGGAAGGTTCGAGAGCTTCACGGGCGCCGAGGCGCTGCCGAGGTCGTGCTTCCAGAGACCGCCCGGCGACGCGGCCTCAGCGAAGTACAGCGCACCCGCCGCGAACGCGAGGCCGGCCGTGTACTGCTGCCCGCTCGCCAACGTCTGCTTGGCCCCGCCGGTGATGGGCACCGACTCCACCGTGCCATCGAAACCGGTGGACCAGAACACGTGGGTCGGCGAGATCGCGATGGACTTGAGCTTGAAAACCGCGGCCGTGCCGTGCGTCGTCATCCCACCGCCGGCGATCGGCACCGAGCGGATGGCGCTGGCGCTGACAGTGGAATCGGCGAAGTAGACGCGCGAGGCGTCCACCGCGATGTCGCCGGGGCCCGCCTGGGAGGGGAGGCTCGCGAGCTGCGTGGGCGTCCCGCCGCTCTTGGCCACCTTGTAGATGCCAGTGGACGCTGAGAAATACACGTGAGTCGCGTCGAGCGCGATGGCTCCCGGCGACGAGACCGTGCTGGCAACCTTCGTCCACTGGCAGGTGCCGTTGTTGCACCCGCTGTCGCAGACACGGTTGCACGTCCCGCAGTGGTTCGAGTCCGAAAGGCTCGCCTCGCAGCCGTCTTTCACATCACCGTTGCAGTTGGCCCACGCACCCGAGCACGTGATCTTGCACGCTCCGGCCTCGCACTTGCCGTAACCGTGGAAGCTCAGCGCCCCGCCCGCGGGGCAGACGGTTCCGCACGTGCCGCAATGGCTCATTTCCGTCTGGAGGTCGACACAGGTCCCCCCGCAGTCGGTGAAGCCATTGCTGCAACCCCCGCCCCCTCCCCCGCCGCCTGCGCCGCCTGCGCCCCCCGCACCCCCCGCACCCCCCGCACCGCCCACGCCGCCTGCGCCTCCTGCGCCACCCGCAGCACCCACACCGGCGGCGCCCCCTGAGCCCGCGGCCCCGCCCGAGCCCGCGGCCCCGCCCGAGCTCACGGCCCCGCCCGAGCCCGCGCCCC
>JAKLKA010000218.1 GCA_023150915.1 Polyangiaceae bacterium | reverse complement strand
TCGCGGAACGCGGCCCGCGCGGTGAGCTCCAAGCGAACGCTCGCCGGCGACAGCGGCTCGAGGCGCGCGCGAGGGGCGGGGGTCGGCGGGGTCGGGTCACCTGTCCCGGACCATGTTGATAACTCCGTCTGCGCCGGCACGGGCGCCACCGTGGTGATGGTCGTCGCCACGTCCGGCCGCGGATACCACCGAGCGATCAGCTCCTCGATCTGCCGCTTGGACTTCCCGCGCGCCTCGGCGAGGACTTGCCCGGCGTTGTCCTCCGCGTCGAAAGTCGTCGGGCGCGCGAAACCGAGTGAGCGCTCGACGTCATGCGCGCACAGGCCAACTCCTCGGCGATCGACGCAGTGTGCGCGCGAGTCGCTCTGAAACGCGTCAACAAGATTCTTTGCGTCGATGCTCTCTTTCGTAGAGACGCTGCTGGCGCGCCCCCGACGGAAGGGGCGCGCAGGATTGCCGTCCGTGGTCTGTGGCAGCGGCAGCGTCATGGGCTCGCCGGCTCGCGAGGCGGTGTGATCGAAGACGCGTCCCTTTTCGCAACCGTCCGGCCCGACTTCCGGGCGGGGATGGGGCCGAGTGCTCTCCCACCTGCTCTCACCAACGCTCGGCCGAGCTGGTCGGCACGTGGACGCGGTCGGTGGTGGAGTAGCGCGCGGTGCCCACCGAGAAGTTGAACCGCTCGGGGCTGAGGTCGATCACCGCCATGGGCCGCTGGTCGCGCCCGACCACGATCACGTCCTTCATGACGTGGATCTTGCCCTGGCGCGCTTCACCCGAGCGCCGCTGATCGAGCTTGGCGGCGCGCCGTCGCGGCGGCTGTTTTGCCGGCTCTGCATCGGCCACCCCGGCGGATAGGACCATGGCGAGAACGAACCATCGGATGCTCATGCTGCTTGATGCTCCGAAGTCTGCGATCGGATCTCACTTTCGTCGAGCCAGGCTGTCGCGCAGCGCACGCGCCTCGGAGGCGCTCTCGCCGCCGGGGAAGCGCAAGAGGTGCTGGTCGAGCAGGCGCAGCGCGCGACCGCGATCGAGCCTGGCCTCGGCCCGGATGCGACGCATCGACTCGGCTTCGACCAAGGTCGAGGTGGCGCCGATGCGCACGTCGCCCTGGCTGCGACTGGCTGCGGGCGGCAGCGGCGAACCCTCGATGGTCACCTCGCGCGTCTGCGTGGGCACGCTCGGGGCTGCGCCGCGCTCTGCGCCCGGTGGGCGGGCGGCCCCCAGCTGCGGCGCGCTCTCGGCTCGCGGTGGGCTGGGCGCGGGCTCGACGAGCGCCGAGCCCGCAAAGGTCGCGGCCCCGCCGATCAGCAGGCCCGCGCCCATCCACTTTGCGAACAGCGCGGCGAGGCCGGTGCTGGCCTTGCCGCCCGCACCCGCGGCGGCCGCGCCGGTGGCCGCCCCGACCGCCGCGGCGGCCAGCACGGTTCGAAGGGCCCGCTCGCGGGTGGCCGGGTCGGGGCGCTCGTCGGCCGCCAAGAGCAGGGCCGCCCGCTCGAAGCCCGGGCCGACGCGGTCCATCAGTCGTTTGGGATCAGCCACGGGAACCTCTCTTCTGCGTGCGCAGGGCGCGGACGAAGCGGCTGCGCGCGCGCCGCAGACGCGACGCTGCGGTACCGCGGGGGATCAGCAAGAGCTCGGCGATCTCGGAGAGCGTGAGCCGCTCGATCTCGAACAACACGAACACGCTGCGCTCGTCGTGCTCCAGGGCAGCCAGGGCGCGATCGAGCGCTTCGAGCTGCTGGCGGGTATCCAGCGCCGCCTCGGGGGTCGGCGTGGCGGCGATCCGCGTGTCGTCCAGCTGAACGTGCCGCTGCGCGTCGCGGCTCAGCCTCCGCCGGGCGGTCTGGGCGATGCGGAGCGCCGCGCCATACAGGAAGCTCCGCTCCGAGCCCGGCGCGATCTCGCCCAGGCGCCGGGCAGCCACCAGGAACACCTCTTGCGCTGCGTCGTCGGCGGCGTCGGCAGGCAGGCCCAGCCGCCGCAGCAGTCGCCACACTGCGTCGAAGCCGTCGCGCATCAGTGCGGGCAAGCGCTCGGTGTCGGTCCCCATGCTGGCCTTGGCCAGAGTGCCCGAGATGGCGGGCATTTTCATGGGCCACGACGCGGTGCTCACTCGGGTTGATGCTCGGGGCCGGGCGTTCGGATCACGAAATCGTCTTGGCGCCGCCTCACGGGGGGCGTGTTACGGTCGGTGCCGTGACGGACACCCTGAACTACGACGCACGCCGGCGCGAGCTTCCCAAGCCCAGCTTCACCCCCGAGGCCTCGGACCGCGACCCGCAAGAGACCCGGGAGTGGATCGAGTCGCTCGAGGCCGTGGTCGAGAGCGGCGGGCGCGAGCGGGCGCAGTACCTGCTGAAGCGCGTGCTCGAGAACGCCCGGCGGCACCGCATCTTGCCGCCCGGGCCGCTGTCCACGGACTACGTGAACACCATCTCCACCGAAGAAGAGCCCGCCTTCCCCGGTGACGAGATGATGGAGAAGCGCATCCGGCGCATCGTGCGCTGGAACGCCGTGGCCATGGTGCACCGCGCGAACGTGGCCTACGCCGGCATCGGCGGCCACCTGTCGACCTATGCCTCGAGCGCCAGCCTGTACGAGATCGGCTTCAACCACTTCTTCCAGGGGAAGGACGCCGAGGGCAGCTCGGGCGATCTGATCTATTTCCAGGGTCACGCCGCCCCCGGCATCTATGCGCGCGCCTTTCTGGAAGGGCGCCTGTCGATCGAGACCATGGAGCGCTTCCGGCGCGAGGCCGAGCGCGGGGCCGGGCTGTCGAGCTACCCGCACCCGCGGCTGATGCCCGGCTTCTGGGAGTTCCCCACCGTCAGCATGGGCCTTGGGCCCCTGACGGCGATCTACCAGGCGCGTTTCGCGCGCTACCTGTCGAACCGCGGCATCACCGAGACCGGCAAGTCGCGCATCTGGGCGTTCTTGGGCGACGGCGAGACCGACGAGCCCGAGGCGCTGGGCAGCCTGAGCATTGCCGCGCGCGAGGGGCTCGACAACCTGGTGTTCGTGGTCAACTGCAACCTGCAGCGGCTCGACGGGCCGGTGCGCGGCAACGGCAAGATCATCCAAGAGCTCGAGGCGGTGTTCCGCGGCGCCGGCTGGCACGTGGTCAAGGTGATCTGGGGCCCCGAGTGGGACGAGCTGCTTGCCCAAGATCATGCGGGCGTGCTGCGCCGGCGCATGAACGAGGTCGTCGACGGCCAGTGGCAGAAGTACACCACCGCCAGCGGCGAGTACATCCGGCGCGACTTCTTCGGCACCGATCCGCGCCTGCTCGAGATGGTGGCGCACCTCTCCGACAAGCAGATCGAGGGGCTGCGCCGCGGCGGGCACAGCTATCGCAAGCTGTACGCGGCGTACCGCCGGGCCACCGAGAACAAGGGGCGGCCGACGGTGATCTTGGCGCACACCGTCAAGGGCTGGACGCTGGGCGAGAGCTTCGAGGGCTCGAACGTCACCCATCAGAAGAAGAAGCTGGAGAAGGACGAGCTGCGCGTCTTCCGGGACGCGCTTCACCTGCCCGTGCCGGACGCGAAGCTGGCCGAGGCGCCGTTCTACCACCCGGGGACCCAGAGCCCCGAGGTCGAGTACCTGCTCGAGCGCCGCCGCGCGCTGGGCGGCAGCATTCCCAAGCGACGCGGTCTGGCTCAGGTGAAGGTCGAGCTGCCGCAGGGCGAGCTGTTCGACGAGTTCAAACAGGGCACCGCCGACGCCGAGGCCAGCACCACCATGGCCTTCGCGCGCATGCTCTCGAAGCTCTTGCGCGACAAGCGCATCGGGCGCCGCGTGGTCCCCATCGTGCCCGATGAGGCGCGCACCTTCGGCATGGACGCGCTGTTCAGCCAGGTGGGCATCTATTCGTCGCGCGGCCAGCTCTACGAGCCGGTCGACAAGGGCAAGCTGCTCTACTATCGCGAGAGCAAGGACGGGCAGGTGCTCGAAGAGGGCATCACCGAGGCGGGGTCCACCGCCAGCTTCATCGCTGCCGGCACGGCCTATTCGAACTTCGGCCAGCCGATGATCCCGTTCTACATCTTCTACTCGATGTTCGGCTTCCAGCGGACCGGCGACCTGTTCTGGGCGGCGGGCGACAGCATGGCGCGGGGCTTCGTGCTGGGCGCCACTGCCGGGCGCACCACGCTGAACGGCGAGGGGCTGCAGCACCAAGACGGCCACACCCACCTCTTGATGAGCACCATTCCGTGCTGCGTTTGCTACGACGTGGCTTACGCCTACGAGCTGGCCGTGGTGATCGAAGAGGGCCTGCGCCGGATGATCGGCGACGAAGAGGCGATCTACTATTACATCACGCTGCAGAACGAGAACTACCCCATGCCGCCCATGCCCGAGGGGGCACGCGAAGGGATCTTGCGCGGGCTCTATCGCCTGAGCGCGGCGCCCGCCAAGAAGGCGCAGCACGTGCAGCTCTTCGGCTCGGGCTCGATCTTGCTCCAGGTGCTGCGCGCTCGGGAGATCCTCGAGGGGTACGGCGTGTCGGCCGACGTGTGGAGCGTCACCAGCTACGTCGAGCTTCGGCGCGACGCGCTGGACGCCGAGCGCCACGCACGGTTGAACCCCGGGGCGCCGCCCAAGCCTTCTTACCTGTCTCAGGCACTGGCCGGCGTGGAGGGCCCGTTCATCGCCGCCAGCGACTTCATGAAGGCCGTGCCCGACCAGATCGCGCGCTTCGTGCCCGGGCGGTTCGTGCCGCTGGGCACCGACGGCTTCGGCATGAGCGATACGCGCGCGGCGCTGCGCCGCCACTTCGAGATCGATGCCGAGAGCATCGCGATCGCCGCGCTCGACGCCCTTCGGCTCGACGGCAAGCTGGACCGAGGCACCGCCCAGCGCGCCATTGCCGAGCTGGGCGTGGATCCCGAGAAGGTGGACCCGACTCGGGTGTGACTCACTTCGCGCGCTTGGGCTTGCCCAGCGTGTCGATGGGCTTCGGGCACTGGCGCCGCAGGCCGCAGCCGGCGCACTCGGCGCCGGACCAGATCTGGTCGAAGCGCTCTTGCAGCGCGTCGAGCAGGTGCTCGTCGTCGGTCAAGATGCCAACCTCGAAGTTGCGGCGGGTATCGCCCCGCGCGCCGATGCCCGCGCCGGTGAAATTGGCGCTGCCCAGATAGAGCGAGCGGCCGTCGACCGCGATCATCTTCAGATGAACCCGCGGGCACTCGCGCAGGTGCTGCTTTTCGCTCAGGCCACGCCGCCGGGCCAGCTCTCGGGCGAATGGACCCGAGGGTCGTGCCCCATGCAGAATGCGCACGTCCACCCCGCGGCTCGCCAGCGATTCCAGCGTCTCGAGCACCGAGACGTAGCGGCCGCGGGCCCGCGCGCGGGTCCCCACCGGCGCCTCGATGCGCAACTCTTTCAGGTTCGCGGTGGCGATCCACAGCGCGACCTGGGCGCCCGGCAGCTGCTTCTCGATCAGCTCCTGGTAATGGTCGGCGTCGATCACCAGCTTGACCCGCGCCTCTCGGGTGCCTTGCGAGGCGCGCGCGGTCGGTCGTCGTGCCACGGCCTTGCCTCAGCAGTCGTCGCGGATGACCTGCGACACGTTGGTGCCCACGAACGACGCCACCCACATCGAGCCATTGACCAGGTCGGCGCTGTAAGTCAGCGTGGCGCGCTGCCCCGGCTTGGCGTTCAGCCGCTTCATCAGGGCGCGCGGGCTGCAGTGCGGCGGCGGCGCATAGAGCGAGTTGCACAAGCCCACCGACTTGGTCGAGACCACGCCCGCGCGGCTGACCGTCACCGTGGCCGTGCACTCGGCGAGCAGCGGCTCGCCCCCGGGGTTGCCTTGCCCGGGCCCGCGCGCGCGAAACGAGTAGCCGACGTAGGCCTGGGTGGCGACCAGATCCACCATGCCTTCGTCGTCGACGTGCGGAACCGTCATCACCACCAGCTCGGCGTCCGGGAAGTGCTGCGTTGCCTGCTCGGTCGCTCGCGGCAGGTAGGCCAGGGCGTCGAAGCGGCGCGTGTCGATGGCGACGGGCTCGGCCCGCGTGGCAGCAGGTGCCGCCCGCTGTCCGAGCACCAGCCAAGCGACGAACGAACCCCCCGCCACCAGCAGAGCGAAGGCCCCGAGCAGCCCGATCGCCAGCGGCCAGCGCCAGGCACCGTGCGGCGCGCGCTGCGGTGGCGTGGGATGCGCCGAGACGGTTGCCGCCGACAGGGTGGGGGGCGCCGGCCCGGCGGCCACGGTGGCGTCGCTGGGCGCCGAGCTGGGCAGCACGCTGGGCTCGGGCAGGCCGCGCGCGACGGCGGCAAGCGCCTGCGCCAGCTCGCTGGCACTCTGGAAGCGCTGCGCGGGCTCTTTCTCGAGCGCCCGCAAGATGATCCGTTCCAGGGCAACCGGGAGGTCGGGGCACAGGCTGCGCGGGGGTGGCGGTGGTGTGCGCACCTGGTGCTCGAGCAGATCGTAGAGCGAGTCGGCGTGGAACGGGCGCTGGCCGGTGGCGCCCTCGAACAAGATCACGCCCATCGAGTACAGATCGGCCCGCCCGTCGGCAGCGCGGCCTCGGGCCTGCTCGGGCGACATGTAGTGTGGCGTTCCGAGCAGGGCTTGGCTCTGCGTGCCGGGCCCACTCGAGCCCAGATCGGGGTGCAGCTTCGCGATGCCGAAGTCCAGCACCTTGGCGCGGCCCCCGTGGGTGACGAAGATGTTCTCGGGCTTGAGATCGCGGTGAGTGATGCCCAGCGCGTGCGCAGCGGTGAGCGCGCCCAGCACCTCGATGGTGATCCGGCACAGCTCACCGAGCGGAAGCCGCCCGCCGTGGGCCGAGAGCACCTCGGCCAGCGAGCGGCCGTCCAGGTACTCCATCACCAGATACGGGCGGCCGTCCGGGGTGCGTGCCATGTCCAGCACGTTCACGATGCTCTCGTGGCGGATCAGATTGACCGCCCGCGCCTCGGCGAAGAAGCGCTCGACCAGGCCCGGCGACGTGGCGGCGTCGGCCGACAGCAACTTGATGGCGACGCGCGCGCCGATCTCGGGCTGCACGCCCAGGTACACCTCGCCCATGCCGCCCCGCCCGATCAGCCGCTCGACCCGGTAAGAGCCGAGCGTCAGCCCGACCAGCGGCGGCTCGACCGCGCCCGCGCCCGCGAGCACGGCGCCGTCGTCCGGGCAGCTGCCGGGCCGCGGGAAGATGCGAGCGCAGCGCCGGCAGGTGAACATGAATGCTCTCGACTGCTACGGACGGCTCACGAGCACGACCCACCGCAGGTGCCGCCCTTGCACTGCTCCGAGCCGTTGCAGCTGAAGCACTCTTTGCAGAC